>CAZFHE010000161.1:0-7629 GCA_964518615.1 uncultured Dechloromonas sp.
GACACATGAAACAACTGACATTTGAAACCCTGATCGCGGTGTTCGAAGAAATTTTTGGACGCGGCCTGTGGTGGTTCATGGTCGTCCTCGCCGTGGCGATTACGGCGCTTTACCTGTATGTATTGATCCGCGACCGGACGATGTCGATGCGCCAATTCCTCTGGGCGCAACTGTCGATGCCGTTTGGCGCCATCATTTCGGTGCTGTACGTGCAAGCGATGACGAATTCGCATTTCCGCGACCTCGGCGGCCCCATCGACGTCATCGTGCTGCTGGGCGTTGCCGTTGTGGGGGCTATCGGATGCGCGATCCTTGTCTATACCGTCCAATCACTGTTTCGCGGGAAATCGGAGCGGCCGCTGACAAACGACTAACTCCGCCGCAGCCTCCTCAAATTCCGGGGCGATTCAGAGCCCCTGCAAGCCCCCGATCGAGACCTGCTGATCAGCTGATCTCGCGGTTTTTGTGGTCTTCTGGCGCGGACCGGCATTGAATTTAGAGCGGTTTTGATTCAAGCGCATACATTTTTCGCTGCTTGCCCCCCTCCCGGCCTTCCCCCGCAAGCGGGTGAAGGAGGCGGATCCCCTCCCCTGCTTGCGGGGGAGGGTTAGGGTGGGCCATAGGCGATATCTTTGACGGTTTAACGACAAATATGACTTTTGTGCTTAAATCAGTACAAGTTAAGACATTTATATGTCGGAAACGATACATACGCTTGGTGAACGACTTAAAGAAGAGCGGCAGCGGCTTGGATACAGCCAAGAGAGCTTCGCAGCGCTCGCCGGAGTCACGCGCATTCCGTACAGAGAGTGGGAAAAGGGCGCGACATCGCCGACAGCCATCCACCTAGCCGCCCTGAGCCAGGCCGGCGCCGACGTGCTCTACATCGTCACCGGCAAGCGCGACGCGGCGACGCTCACCCCGGACGAAGCGGCCCTGCTGGACAATTACCGGCACTCTCCCGAAGCCGGGAGGCGCGCCATAAGGGGGGCGGCTCATGCGAGCGCGCAACCGGACGAAGAAATGAAGGCTGCGGCTAACCGTTTTGCATCACTGAAGGAATCCACCGCATGAGCCAATTTGTCTTCCAAACCACGCATCGCATCTACTACAACACCGAAGAGGCCGTGCCGCTCGGCGATATTGCCCTGGCGCTGATGGCCCTGGAAAGGATTGTGACGGCGAGCGAGGGGGCATTCGAGGGGGTAACCGGCGTCGATATTGATAGAATGCAGGTGCTGATCTCCAAGCTGGAGAGCGGCAGCCTGATTGAAGATATCGTCATCAAATTTTTCTTCAAGGATCAAGCGGGGCTGGATGCCTTTATCGCTAAAGCGCGCAGCAAAACGCTGGAGAATGGAGTGACCGGAAAGAGCCTTGTTGTCGGAGCCGTGATTGCCGCCGCTGTGGGCGCCGGGGCATTTTATGCCGCGTCACGGGCCGGGACGGGCGGGCAGACCACGATTACGGCCAACAACAACGTCATTATCAACATTGGCGCCGGCGAGGTTGGCATGACGCCGGAGGCTTTCAAGGCTGTGGTGAAACCGCGATCAAGGACAAGAAGGCGCTGGCGGAAAATGCCGTGCAGTTCTTTAAGCCGGCGCGCGCTGACGGCCAGGCGTCGATTACCTTTGATGACAACGACGCGATGCGTTTTTCTCCCGAGGCGATCGCCGCGACCCCCACGGCTGTCAAGCCGGAAAAGCTGGATCACACCAAGGATTACAGCGACGTCGATCTACAGATTCGGGCAACGGACCTCGATAGCCGCAAGCGCGGCTGGGCTGGCGTGATTCCCGCTTTGATCGAGCGACGTATTCCGCTCAAGCTGGCGGAAAACGTGAAGCCCGGCGATTTGGACAGATTCCAGGTGCGTGCCGATGTGACGGTGTTTTACAAGCGCGAGAGTCGGGGCAGTGGTAGTGAGCTGGTCCCGGATTACGTGCTGGTTCGGAACGTTATCCATTGATTTAAAGGCCAGCCAGCAAGGGCTGGCTCTTGGCCCGCCGTCTTGATCCGCACGCGAACGCCTGACCAAAAAAACACCAGCCCGGCATCGCCTTGATCGCCGGGCTTTTTTCGTCTTATCCACAGAGTTACACAGAGATTCTGTGGGAAATCGGTAGAGCCGAGATAAACAAAAACGTTTGCTTCTCTTGGCTTTTTCTTGCGAGTGGTTATAATAACCACCATGAACAGCGCAGAACTTATCAAGCAATTGGAGAAGGCCGGTTGGGTGCTTCGGAGCATCAAGGGGTCGCACCATGTGTATATCCACCCTGAGCGCGGCGGCCATTTGAGCGTGCCGCACCCAAAGAAGGCGTTGGGTGTCGGCTTGGCGCACAAGCTGATGAAGCAGGCTGGCTTGAAGTAAAGGAGATCGTGATGAGATTTGTGATTGCTATTGAACCGGGAGACAACGAGCATGCCTTCGGCGTTTCCGTTCCGGATTTGCCCGGCTGTTTTTCTGCTGGCGACAGCTTGGATGAAGCCATCGACAACGCCAGGGAGGCAATCAATGTTTTCTGCGAGGCGTTGATAGAGGATGGCGGCGATGTGCCGGCCCCAAAACCCTTATCCGAACACCAATCCGACCCGGATTTCGCGGGTTGGGTGTGGGCTGTGGTTGAGGTGCCGGTCGAGCGCTATTTCGGGCCGGCGGAAAAGATCAATATCACATTGCCGCGCCTGCTCTTGGCAAAGATCGACGAATATGCCCGCAGTCATGGCGCCTCCCGTTCCGGTTTCTTGGCAGAAGCGGCTCGGGCCGCCATGCGTTAAGTCGCGCCCCATAACGCCCATGCGTTATCCCGCATTATTTACAACAGCCGACGAAGGCGGTTTCGTGGTGACCTTCCGCGACATCCCTGAAGCGATTACTCAGGGCGATACGGAAGCCGAGGCGATGGAAATGGCCGAGGATGTTCTGGTGTCGTCGATGGACTTCTACTTCGATGATGGGCGCCCGGTGCCGCCGCCCTCCAAGGCGCAATCTGGCGAACGCCTGGTCGAATTGCCGGCGAGCGTCGCCGCCAAGGTGCTGCTGAAGAACGAAATGCTGGCGCAGCACGCCCGTACCCTCAGCCAGGCGTCTCCGTCGCCTTGATTTCCAGTTCCAGCCGCTGTATATAGCCGCCGGCGGCGTCGATGGCGTTGGTCACCTTGGTGATCAGCCAGTCTGTGCTGTCGATCTGCGGTTTCCAGCCGCTCACGGTGACCGGCGTCTCGGGGTATAGCGCCGGGATGCCTTTCGCCAGGATGATCGAGAATGTCGCATGGCCGCGTTTCAAGCGCCGCCATTCGGCGCGGGCGGCGCGCAGCGCTTCGATCCGGTTGGGGTAGACGTGGCGCAGGGTCTTGAGGTTCTCGGCGCGGCGCTCGAAGGCGCTGCCGCCGTCGGCGTCCCGCCTGTCGCGCTCGGCCTGGCGTTGCGCCGCAGCCTTCTTCTTGGCCTCGTCGGCCTCGCCCCAGCTGACCAGCGCATGGCCGACCTGGCCAAGACCGTCCAAGGCCGGATGATCATCTCCGTAAACGACATCCCTGAGATGCACCAGGTGTTCTCAGGGCTGCACATCAATCGGGTGGACATCAGCTACACCGTAGGCGGCGCCGCCCGATCAAAGGCCAAATCGAGCGAGATGATCATTCGGAACTGGTAGAGACAGCAAAGGGGCCGAGAGGCCCCTTCCCTCTGCAATTCGCTTTCAAGGCGTGCAACAATTACCCAATGCAATTTATCTCGCAAAATGGGCCGCTTTTTTCGCGGCGCGCTTCAACAACCAAATCGAAACCGCTCTAGCGGTGTCTGTTCAAGCGCTTACATTTTCCCCTCGCCTGCAAGCGGGCGAGGGGTGCAAAGCGCAAGGGCGCGGAAGTCTGTGCTTGTCCCTACTTGAACCCAAGCCGCTCTAGCCGCCTGGCATTTTTCACGATCCAGAACGACGCGCCCCCTGCATCGGTTCATGCATGGCTTGGCAGAGAGGCCGGGAGCGCATCTTCAAGCGCCGAAATCGTTTCGGATGCGCTCTTGCGCGAGCAAGCGCCTCATGCCGCCCCCGACAAACCTTGACCCAGGTCAACAAATCGTCTTTTTTGTTGCCTTATGTGACGATTTTGAGGATTTTCGTAAGCATTCTTCAGGCATAATCAGTTCTAGCACATTTGCTTTTTTGGAGTTGGCCTCATGACTCTGAATACCAAGGTAACTCTCTTCTTCGTCGGCATCGCTGCGGGCTTGCTGGCGGTCCTGGTCGCGATCAGCCTGTACGCTTTTCGTAATTATTCCATCGCCTCGGCAACGGAGCACATCCAGACCGCCGCCGAGATCGTCCGGGTGCACCTCACCCAATCCATGGTCAATGGCGTTATCGACAAGCGCGAGGGCTTTCTGCGGCAATTGCTCGAAGTCCAGGGCTTGAAGTCGGCGCGGGTCATCCGTTCGCCCGAGGTCGAGCGGCAATTCGGCAAGGGGCTGCGCGTCGAGTCCTTCGCCGATGAACTGGAACAGCGCGTGCTGCGCGAAGGCAAGCCGCATTTCGATCTGCTCAATGGCAACGAGATGGTCTTTCGCGGCATCATCCCCTACATTGCCAAGGCCGACGGCAACCCCAACTGCCTGCAATGCCACGAGGTCGAGGAAGGCACGGTTCTCGGCGCCGTCAGCATGAGCATGTCGATCGAGTCGCTGAAACAGAAGGCGCTGCTCGCCGTGGCCGGCATTGGCGGCGCGGTGGCGGTTTTCGTGCTGCTGCTGATCCTGCTGTTGCGCCGTCTGCTGCGCCCCATCTCGGATACCGCCAAGGCCGTCGAAAAAGCGGTGCTGCGGGCCTTGCATGGCGATTTCAAGACCCACGTCGATAAGCGGACCAATGACGAGATCGGCCAGATCGCCACCGACATGAATCGCCTCTTGAGCTTCCTCGACGACGGTCTCAACCGCATCGGCCACAACGTCGCCCGCCTCACCGAACGCACGGTGATGCCCGGCGAGAATTTACTGATCGCGACCATCGACATGGTCGAAGGCCTGACCGGGGCGGCGCACTTCAAGCGGGCGATCGAGGGCGATGAATCCCAGTGGGAAATTTTCCAGCGCCTCGCACACACGCTGGAAACCGAGTTCCAGCAGCAAGAATACTCGCTGTATGAAATGTCCAGCGACAAGAAACACTTGCAGGTCGTCATGGCCGATGGCGCCCCCACCCATACCTGTCGCTGGTGCGACCCGCAAATCCTGGTGCGACCGGACGCCTGCCGCGCGCATCGCACCGGCCATCTGGTCGACGGCATCGACGATCCGGCCATCTGCACCGCCTTCCGCCCGCCGGCCGAGGCAGGCGAACGCCGCCACGTCTGCTTCCCCATCATGCAATCCGGCTCGGTCGGCAGCGTGGTGCAAATCCTGTGCCCCCCCGAAGAGGCCGAGAGCCTGCACAAGGCCATCCCCTTCATCAATGTCTATTTGCGCGAATCGGCGCCCGTGCTGGAAACCAAGCGGCTGATGGAGAATCTGCGCGACTCGACGTTGCGCGACCCGATGACCGGGCTCAATAACCGCCGCTTCCTTGAGGAATATGTCGAAATCCTGGTCGCCAACATGCAGCGCAAGCGCAGCCATGCCGCGATCCTGATGCTCGATCTCGACTACTTCAAGATGGTCAACGACACCTACGGTCACGATGCCGGCGACGCGGTGCTGACGGCCCTGGCGGCCGTGCTCAAGCAATCGGTGCGCGCGGCCGACCTGGTGATCCGCTACGGCGGCGAGGAATTCATGATCATCCTGCTCGATACCTGCGGCGAGGCGGCCGAGCGGGTGGCCGAAAAAATCCGCGCCATGGTCGAGGAACTCCAGGTGGCGATCAATGGCGTGGTACTGAAGAAAACCATTTCCATCGGCATCGCCGACTTCCCGGACGATAGCGAAACCTTCTGGCAAGCGGTCAAGTTCGCCGACGTCGCGCTCTATCAGGCCAAGGAACAGGGCCGCAATCGCGTGGTCCGGTTTACGCCCGCCATGTGGGCGGACGACAAGAAATACTGAGCCGGACCGCCATCGCCCCCGCGCGGGGCCCCTTCATCCGGGCCCTGCGGCGGCCGGCTCAAAGCTGGATCAGATCGCCGTCCGGGTGATCGTCGATATAGCCGGCGTAATGCGTCTGGCCACGCACTTCCTTCCTTCGCAACAGCTTTTCCTGAACCCGGGGCGGCAGGTCGGTGAATAGGATGATGTCCTTGGCCATCAGGAGTTCGATGATGTCCTCGATGGCGCGCACGAAATCGCGGTCGAGTTCGGCGAGCTCGTTCAGCCGCCAGCGCTCGTGGATGAATTGCATGACCTCCGGATTATCGGCCGGCAGCGCTTCCAGGGCTTGACCCAGCGGCGCTGGATGCAATTCGCAAATTTTCCCCTTGCTGTCTCGTGCAACGTAAAGCATGCCCGCCTCCCCGTTGAATCCCCCAAGCTGACGCCGGGGGCTTCTGCCATTGTCGATACCGGGCCCAGTCTGCCCCAAGCCGCGAGGGTTTGCAACGCTCCCCGACAAGCCCTCAGCGGCTAGGCGGAGCGGGCGCGAGGCGTATCGACTGCGCCTGTCCCGGCTGGCGGCTCGCGGTGATTTCCAGCGTGGTCGCGCGCGCCGCCGGGGCCTGCTGGTCGAGCCGGGCGCGGACGATGCGCGCCCGCTCGGCGGCGATGCGCCGGTCGATGCTGGCCGTCGACAGCCTGCGTTCATGCAGCGTCTCGCGCATGCTCAAGAGGGTTTGCAATTCTTTCGACATGGTGAGCGAGCCGGTCGGCGCGCCCCATTTTTCGCGCGGCTCGTTGAGCGCCGCCGCGAATGCCTCCGGCTCGGCCAGCATCCGGGCAATGGTCAGATTGTTGTTGCGCATCGCCCATTCCAGCGCGCCGTCGCCCCAGTCATTCTTCGGACTGCGGTCGGCCCCCCGGTCGATCAGCTTTTGCGCCAGCGCCTGATGCCCTTCATAAACGGCCAGCATCAGCACGCTCGACCCATTGGTGCTGAGCGCATTGATGTCGGCCCCCTCGGCGATCAGGTAATCGACCAGCGGCGTCTGGCCGGCCAGCGCCGCATAATGCAGCGGCGACCACTGGCGGGCCGGAACATTGATGCGCGCGCCGCGCTCGACCAGCCAACGCGCGGCCTCCAGGTTGCCGCGCCAGGCGGCCAGGGTCAGCGCCGTCTCGCCATGGGCGTTGGTCTGGTTGATGTCCGCGCCGCGCGAAATGAAAAGGCGCATCAGCTCGATCTTGCCTTCCCAGGCGCCTATCATCAGCCCGGAGCCGATGCGGCTGCCCAGAAAATCGGGGGGCAGGCCGGCATCGAGCCAGGCTGCGGCGCGATTGACATCGCCGCGCTCCATCGCATTGGCGAAGGCCGCCGGGTCTGGTAATTGCGTCTCGGCAATCGCCGCCGACGGCAGAAGTAGCGCCAACGCGATTATCATGGATGCCCGCCGAGCGCCGGCCATCCTCATTTTCCCTGCTTTCATCCCTTGTCCATCCATCAGGCCAGCGTGCATTTTCTCATGACCCGGACCGATTACCGGCTGGCGGCGGCGCTGTTCGTCTCCCTGCTCATCCATCTCCTGTCCTTTCTGCCCGGG
>CAZFHE010000162.1:0-2354 GCA_964518615.1 uncultured Dechloromonas sp.
TCGCCGCTGGTGACGGCAATTAACGGCTGGCTCATTGTTCTTCGAGGCGATTTTCGACATAGGCCTGGTCGCGCAACTGGCGCAACCAGTCCTGGTAGGCATCGTCCAACTTGCGCTCGCGCAGCGCCTGACGGGCCAGCGAGCGCTGGCGCTCGGCCGAGACGTCGCGCTCGCGGCGTTCCCGCACTTCGATGAGATGCAGGCCGAAGGGGGACTGGATGACCGGGCTCAGTTCGCCCGGCTGCAAGGCATCCATCGCGCGCTCGAATTCCGGCACGGTGTCGCCCGGATTCAGCCAGCCGAGGTCGCCGCCCTTGGCTGCCGAGCCATCTTGCGAATAGAGCCGCGCCTGCTCGGCGAAATCGACGCCATTCATGATGCGCTCGCGGACGATTTCCAGCTTGTGCCGGGCTTCGGCTTCCGATTGCACTTCGTTGACCCGCACCAGGATGTGCCGGGCATGGGTTTGTTGCACCGAGGCCGGGGCGTCGCCGCCGCGCTTGTCTTGCAATTTGATGATGTGAAAGCCCGCCGAGGAGCGCAGCAAGCCGCTGACCTGTCCCGGCTGGAGGTTGGCGACGGCTTCGGCATAAAGCGTCGGCAGGCGGTCGCGGGAACGCCAGCCGAGCGAGCCGCCTTGCAGGGCGTCGGGCGCATCGGAGAAGGCCGCGCTCAGTTCGGCGAAATGCTCGCCGCGCCGCGCCCGCTGCAAGGCTTCCTCGCCGCGCTGGCGCAGCTTTTGCAATTGTTCCGGGCTTGCCGACTCGGGGGCGCGCAACAAAATGTGCGCCACCTGGTATTCCTCATTGCCCTCGGCCGCCTGATTGGCCAGATAGTTGTCGATTTCGCCGTCGGAAATGATGAGCTTGCTATCGACTTCGCGCTCGCGCAGGCGAACCATGGCCATTTCGTTGCGGATTTCCTCGCGGAATTTGGCGTACTCGATGCCGTCGGCTTCCAGCGCCTGACGGAACTGCATCACGCTCATGTCGTTATTGGCGGCGATGCGGCCGATGGCCTGATCGAGTTGCGTGTCATCGGGCTTGATTCCCGTCTGGTTGGCGTATTGCAACTGCACCCGCTCCATGATCAGGCGTTCGAGCATCTGGCGCTCCAGCTGGGCCTGCGGCGGCAAGGGCGTGCCTTGGCGGCGCAACTGGCTCAAGGCGGATTCGAGCCGGCTATCGAGTTCGTGACGGGTGATCACCTCGGCATCGACGACGGCGACGATGTAGTCGACCTCGATGGGCTCGACGGCGGCGGCCGGGGCCGTCGCGACGGCGAACAGGGCCAGGAAGGAGGAGAGGAGGCAGAGGCGATGAAGGTGTCGGGTCATGATGGTCACTCAAGGGAATCCAGGCCGCCGCCGGGCAGCTCGTTGGTCTTGCCGTAGCCGGCGATGCTGCGGCGTAACAGGCTCAGCGGATTGGAGCCGATGCTGGCGAAATCGTTGAGCTCAAGCTGTATGAACAGCGAGGTATTGGGCGAACTGCTCAAGGCCGCCAGACGTTGGCCGACGAGGCGCAGCGACCAACATCCGGCGTTGTATTCGATGCCGCCGATGGCTTCCAGCAATTGCGAATCGCGCAGCGAGAAATTGTAGCGTCCGACCGCATACCAGCGCGGCGCGATGGGCCACTGGCCGCCGATGTCGATCTGTCTGACCAGGGGCTTCTGGTCGTTCAGGGGGTCGCGGGTGAAACGATAGCTGGCGCTCAAGACCTTGCCGAAATCCGGGTGATAACGGGCGCCGATCGAGAAACGCTCGCTTGCGCCGGCATCCTTGTTGAATTCCCAGGCGGAGTCGACATAGGTCTTGGGCAGCACGACGCCGCTGAAGGCCGCGACCAGATTGGAGAAATTTTCCTGGCGCGTCGTTTCGCCGGGAATGGAGACGCGCTGGCGCGAAAAATAATAGCGCTGGCCCAGCGTCGCCTTGAAACGCTCGGTTCCGGTCGAGGGATCGAGCAGACGGGTGGTCAGGGCGGCCGTCAGCTGGTTGGCGTCATTGACCCGGTCGAAGCCGCTGTAGCGATTTTCCGAGAACATCTGGGCGAAATCGAAGTCGGCCAGACCCGTGTCGAAGCGGGGCAGCATGCTCTGGTCGCGGTAGGGGATATAGACGTAGTAGAGGCGCGGTTCCAGGGTCTGGAGATAGTCGGTGTCGAGCCAGCGGGCCTCGCGCTCGAATACCACCGTGGAATCGAGGGTGAAGGTCGGCAGGGTCCGGGTCAGGCTGGAACGGCCGTCGGCCAGCGCCTGATCCATCTGGTAGCGGGTCATATGCACGCCGAACTTGGGCGTGATCTGGAAGGCCGGATGGATGATGGGCGCGGAGATTTGCGGATACATCA
>CAZFHE010000163.1:0-9371 GCA_964518615.1 uncultured Dechloromonas sp.
AGGGTCGGCTCGAAAGCCTGAATGCCCAGACGGTGCAGGGTCGGCGCGCGGTTCAGCAAGACCGGGTGTTCGCGGATGACATCTTCCAGGATGTCCCAGACCACCGGCTCCTGGCCTTCGACCATTTTCTTGGCCTGCTTGATGGTCGTCGCGTAGCCCAGCACTTCGAGCTTATGGAAGATGAAGGGCTTGAAGAGTTCGAGCGCCATCAGCTTGGGCAGGCCGCACTGATGCAGCTTCAATTGCGGGCCGACCACGATGACCGAACGGCCGGAATAGTCGACGCGCTTGCCCAGGAGGTTCTGACGGAAACGGCCGCCCTTGCCCTTGATCATGTCGGCCAGGGATTTGAGCGGACGCTTGTTGGCGCCGGTCATGGCCTTGCCGCGACGGCCGTTGTCGAGCAACGAGTCGACCGCCTCTTGCAGCATGCGCTTTTCGTTGCGCACGATGATTTCGGGCGCTTTCAGTTCGAGCAGGCGCTTCAAGCGGTTGTTGCGGTTGATGACGCGGCGGTACAAATCATTCAGATCGGAGGTCGCGAAACGGCCGCCATCGAGCGGCACCAGCGGACGCAGATCCGGCGGCAGCACCGGCAGCACTTCGAGCACCATCCAATCGGGCTTGATGCCGGAGCGCTGGAAACCCTCAAGAATTTTCAGCCGCTTGGCGAGCTTCTTGTTCTTGGCTTCCGAGCCGGTGACTTCCAGTTCCGCGCGCAGATTTTCGACCTCGGTGTTGATGTCGAGATTGCGCAAGAGGTCGCGAATGCCCTCCGCGCCCATGAAGGCGGTGAATTCGTCACCGTGCTCTTCCATCATTTCCAGATACTGCTCTTCGGTGAGCAGCTGGGCGCGTTGCAGATTGCTGACCATGCCCGGATCGGTGACGACATAGGCTTCAAAGTACAGCACGCGCTCGATGTCGCGCAGCGTCATGTCGAGCACCATGCCCAGACGGCTGGGCAGCGACTTCAGGAACCAGATGTGGGCGACCGGCGAGGCCAGTTCGATGTGACCCATGCGGTCGCGGCGAACCTTGGCCTGCGTGACTTCGACGCCGCACTTTTCGCAAATCACGCCGCGATGCTTCAGGCGCTTGTATTTGCCGCACAGACACTCGTAATCCTTGATCGGGCCAAAAATCTTGGCGCAGAACAGGCCATCGCGCTCCGGCTTGAAGGTGCGGTAATTGATGGTTTCCGGCTTCTTGACTTCGCCGTAGGACCAGGAACGGATCTTCTCGGGCGAGGCCAGACCGATGGTAATCGCGTCGAATTCTTCTTCGGCGGTTACCTGCTTGAACAGATCGAGCAATGCTTTCATGGTTTAACTCCCGGCCCTAAATCAGTAACGTTCCAGATCGATGTCGATCGCCAGGGAACGAATTTCCTTGACCAACACATTGAAGGATTCCGGCATGCCGGCATCAATGCGGTGCTCGCCCTTGACGATGTTTTCGTACACCTTGGTACGGCCATTCACGTCGTCGGACTTGACGGTCAGCATTTCCTGCAACACGTAGGACGCGCCATAGGCTTCCAGCGCCCACACTTCCATTTCGCCGAAACGCTGGCCGCCGAACTGCGCCTTGCCGCCCAGCGGCTGCTGGGTGACCAGGGAGTAGGGGCCGGTCGAACGGGCGTGCATCTTGTCATCGACCAGATGGTGCAGCTTCAGGTAATGCATGTAGCCGACCGTGACCGGACGCTCGAAGGGCTCGCCGGTGCGGCCATCGAACAGGGTCATCTGGCCCGACTCCGGCATGCCCGACAGGCGCAGCATGGCCTTGATTTCCTCTTCCATCGCGCCGTCGAACACCGGGGTTGCGAAGGGCACGCCGCCCGTGAGATTGCCGGCCATTTCCATCACTTCGCCATCGGTCAATTCGCCGAGATTCTCGGGCTTGCCATTGGAGTTATAGACGGTATCGAGGAAACCGCGCACTTCCTTGACGCTGGCCTGAGCGCGCAGCATGTCGCCGATCTTGTAGCCCAATCCCTTGGCGGCAAGGCCCAGGTGCACTTCGAGAATCTGACCGACGTTCATCCGAGACGGCACGCCGAGCGGATTCAACACGATGTCGACCGGGGTGCCGTCGGCCATGTGGGGCATGTCCTCGACCGGCAGAATCAGCGAGACGACGCCCTTGTTGCCGTGGCGGCCCGCCATCTTGTCGCCGGGTTGCAGGCGGCGCTTGACGGCGACATAGACCTTGACCATTTTCTGAACGCCCGGCGGCAATTCGTCGCCCTGGGTCAGCTTCTTGCGCTTGGCCTCGAAAGCCACGTCGAAGTCCTTGCGCGCCTGCTCCAGGCCGTCCTTGACCTGTTCCAATTGGAAGGCCACGTCGTCGTCGGCGAGACGAATATCGAACCAGTGGTGCGGATCCATGCTGTCCAGATAGGCCTGGTCGATGACCGTTCCCTTGGCGAGCTTCTTCGGACCGCCATTGGCCTTCTTGCCGATAATCAGGCGGCCGACGCGCTCGAAGGCGTCGCGCTCGACGATGCGCATCTGGTCGGCGAGGTCGAGCTTGTAATGGCGCAGGTGCTCGTCGATGATGGACTGGGCGCGCTTGTCGCGCTCGATGCCCTCGCGGGTAAAGACCTGGACGTCGATGACGGTGCCGGCGATGCCGGAGGGCACGCGCAGCGAGGTGTCCTTCACGTCGGAAGCCTTCTCGCCGAAGATGGCGCGCAAGAGCTTTTCTTCCGGCGTCAGCTGGGTTTCGCCCTTGGGCGTGACCTTGCCGACCAGCACATCGCCCGCTTCGACTTCAGCGCCGATATAGACGATGCCGGAATCATCGAGGCGGGAAAGCTGGACTTCGCCCAGCGAGGCGATGTCGCGGGTGATTTCCTCGGGCCCGAGCTTGGTGTCGCGGGCGACGACCGTCAGTTCCTCGATGTGGATCGAGGTGTAGCGATCCTCGGCGACCACGCGCTCCGAAATCAGGATCGAGTCCTCGAAGTTGTAGCCGTTCCAGGGCATGAAGGCGATCAGCATGTTCTGGCCGAGCGCGAGTTCGCCCTTGTCGGTGGACGCGCCGTCGGCGACCACGTCGCCCTTGGCGATGACGTCGCCCACCTTGACCATGGGCCGCTGATTGATATTGGTGTTCTGGTTGGAACGGGTGTACTTGGTCAGATTGTAGATATCGACGCCGACTTCGCCCGCGATGGTCTCGTCGTCATTGACGCGGACCACGACGCGGCCCGCATCGACATAGTCGACCTTGCCGCCGCGCAGCGCGACAACGGCGGTGCCGGAGTCGACAGCGACGGTGCGCTCGATGCCGGTGCCGACCAGGGGCTTCTCGGGACGCAGGCAGGGCACGGCCTGACGCTGCATGTTGGCGCCCATCAGCGCGCGGTTCGCGTCGTCATGCTCCAGGAAGGGAATCAGCGAGGCGGCGACCGAGACGATCTGGCCCGGCGCCACGTCCATGTACTGAACGCGGGAGGGCTCGGCCAGAATGGTTTCGCCCTTTTCGCGGCAAGTCACCAGATCGTCGGACAGACGATTGTTGCCGTCGAGCGCGGCATTGGCCTGGGCGACCACGTAATTGCCCTCTTCGATGGCCGACAGGTATTCGATGTCATTGGTCACCTGACCATCGACCACCTTGCGATAGGCGGTTTCGATAAAGCCGTAGGCATTCACGCGGGCGAACAGGGCCAGCGAATTGATGAGACCGATGTTCGGGCCTTCCGGCGTTTCGATCGGGCAGACGCGGCCATAGTGGGTCGGATGCACGTCGCGCACCTCGAAGCCCGCGCGCTCCCGGGTCAGACCGCCGGGGCCAAGGGCCGAGACGCGCCGCTTGTGGGTGATTTCCGACAAGGGGTTGGTCTGGTCCATGAACTGCGACAACTGGCTGGAACCGAAAAATTCCTTGATCGCGGCGCTGATCGGCTTGGCGTTGATCAGGTCGTGCGGCATCAGATTGTCCGACTCGGCCTGGGAGAGACGCTCCTTGACGGCGCGCTCCACGCGCACCAGACCCGCGCGGAACTGGTTTTCGGCCAGTTCGCCGACCGAGCGCACGCGGCGGTTGCCCAAGTGGTCGATATCGTCGATATCGCCGCGGCCATTCCTCAGCTCGACCAGAATCTTGATGACCTCGACAATGTCGCGCGGCGACAGGGTCAGTTGCTCGCGCACCTCGACATTGGCGCCCAGCGGCTTGATCTTGGCCGCCAAAGCCTCGGCCTCGGCCAGGGTCGTGTTCTCCATCATGGCGCGCGCGCCGTAGGGCAGAAGACCGACCAGATCCTGAATGGCGGAGAGCGCAAAACCCGAAGCGTCCGCGAGATTGCGCAGGGCGGCTTCGGCGCGCGAAGCCAAGCCCTTCAGCATGAGCTTGTGTTCAATGACGTCGGGGCGGCCCAGACGGCGGTTGAACTTCATCCGGCCAACGCCGGAGAGGTCGTAGCGCTCGTCCGAATAGAAGAGGCCATTGAACAGGATTTCGACGGCTTCCTCGGTCGGCGGCTCGCCCGGACGCATCATCCGGTAAATGGCGATGCGCGCGGCCTGGCGCGAGGCGGTTTCGTCGGCGCGCAGGGTGTTGGAAATGAAAGCGCCGCGATCGAGATCGTTGGTATAGAGCGTCTCGACGGTATTGATCCCGGCTTCGCGCAATTTGGCCAGCAGGGTTTCGGTAATTTCGTCATTGGCCTCGGCGACGATTTCGCCGGTCGAGGTATCGACAATATTGTGCGCAATGACGCGGCCAAGGATGAAGTCCTCCGGCACGGCGATTTGTTTCAAGCCGGCCGCGCCAATGTCGCGGATATGCTTGGCGGTGATGCGCTTATCCTTGGAGACGATGACCTTGCCGTCCGGGGCGACGAAATCGAAACGCGCCACTTCGCCGCGCAGGCGCTCGGGCACCAGCGTGAACTGGACGCTGTCCTTCGAGAGCAGGAAGGTGTCGAAATCGAAGAACTCGGCGAGGATTTCCTCGGGGCTCATGCCGATGGCCTTGAGCAGCGCGGTGACCGGCATCTTGCGGCGGCGGTCGACGCGGAAGAACAGGATGTCCTTCGGATCGAATTCGAAATCCAGCCAGGAGCCGCGGTAGGGAATCACGCGGGCCGAGAACAGGAGCTTGCCGGAGCTGTGGGTCTTGCCGCGGTCATGCTCGAAGAAAACGCCCGGCGAGCGATGCAGCTGCGACACGATGACGCGCTCGGTGCCGTTGATGACGAAGGAACCGTTGGTGGTCATGAGCGGAATTTCGCCCATGTAGACTTCCTGCTCCTTGACCTCCTTCACCGTATCCGGCGCATCGCGATCCATGATCACCAGGCGGACGCGGGCGCGCAGCGAGGAGGCGAAGGTCAGGCCGCGCTGCTGGCATTCGGTCACATCGAAGGCCGGCTCGCCAAGCGCGTAGCTGACAAACTCCAGACGGGCGTTGCCGGAATGCGAAACGATGGGGAAGATCGAGGTAAACGCCGCTTGCAGCCCCTCGTTCCTGCGCCTTTCGGCGGGAATGTCGGCCTGAAGGAAGGCCGTAAAGGATTCAAGCTGGGTCGCAAGCAGGAAAGGCACGTCCAGTACGCTGGCGCGCTTGGCAAAACTCTTGCGGATGCGTTTCTTCTCGGTGAAGGAGTAAGTCATGGTAACTCCATGAGGATAAAATCAAGCGTAGAACCCGTCGAAACAGGCAAACGCAAACGCGCTCTCCTCCCTTGCGGGATGAAGGAAAGCTGCGCTTGCGTATGCCAATTGGGCGATATCCAAGTTCGTTTTCGGGGCGATGAAACCTGTCACACTAAGCACAAAAAGGCTGGCGGCGGACCGCCAGCCTGTCACGCATCGGTCGATTACTTGACCTCGACCTTGGCGCCCGCGTCTTCCAGCTGCTTCTTGAGCGCCTCGGCGTCGGCCTTGGCGATGCCTTCCTTGACCGGCTTCGGCGCGCCATCGACCAGATCCTTGGCTTCCTTCAAGCCCAGGCCCGTCACGGCACGGACGACCTTGATGACTTCGACCTTCTTCTCGCCAGCGGCGGCGAGGATCACGGTGAACTCGGTCTGCTCTTCGGCAGCGGCGGCAGCGCCGCCGCCGGCCGGGCCGGCAACGGCAACGGCAGCGGCGGAAACGCCGAATTTCTCTTCGAAGGCCTTGACCAGGTCATTCAGTTCCATCACGGTCATGGAACCGACGGCTTCCAGGATGTCTTCTTTGTTGATAGCCATTTCAATAAACTCCTAATTCAGTTCGAGCGCAAAAAAGTGCGCGGTAGGGATCAAGCGGCGGCGGCTTCGCGCTGTGCGGCCAGCGCGCCCAGGGCGCGAGCAAAGCCGGACACCGGAGCTTGCATGACGAACAGCAGCTTGGAGAGCAGCTCTTCGCGGCTCGGGATGGAGGCAAGCGCCTGCACACCGGCTTTGTCGAGCACCTTGCCGGAATAGGAACCGGCCTTGAGCACCAATTTGTCGTTGGTCTTGGCAAAGTCGTGAAGCACCTTCGCCGCGGCCACCGGGTCGGCGGACACGCTGTAAATCAGCGGACCCACCATGTGCTCGGCCAGGCCGGCAAACGGGGTGCCGTCCACGGCGCGACGCACCAGGGTGTTTTTCAGCACGCGCAGATAAACGCCAGACTCGCGCGCCTTCCTGCGCAGCACGGTGAGGTCGCCGACCTCAATGCCGCGATACTCGGCGATCGCGATCGTCTGGGCGTTGGCCACTTGTGCCGACACCTCAGCCACGACGGCTTTTTTGTCGTTCAGATTGAGACCCACGGGTCTTTCCTCCTTTCAAGTCATAACACGGCGGAGAAAATGCTCCGCCGCACCTACGGCGACCTGAACCAGAAGCTGTGCCGCCCGCTTTCAAAGCAAGCGGCAAAAAATCTTGTTCTGGGACACCGTCTACGCAGGATGCTTACGCCATTAAGCCCCTAGGGGCGCCTGCGGTCTTTGACGATCCGCCGCCGGCCAGTGAAGCAGCCGGCGACGGCCCAAAGTTCTGCTTGTCTGTCAAATTCAGCCGACCAGGGTCGCCTGATCGACGCGCACGCCCGGACCCATGGTGGAAGCCACGGCGACCTTGCGCAAATACTGGCCCTTGGAAGAAGCCGGCTTGGCCTTGTTCAAGGCCTCGATCAGCGCCTTCAGGTTCTGCTCCAGGCTTTCGACCGTGAAGGAAGCGCGGCCGATGGTGGCGTGGATGATGCCGGCCTTGTCGGTGCGGTACTGAACCTGACCGGCCTTGGCATTCTTGACGGCGGTGGCGACATCCATGGTCACGGTGCCGACCTTCGGGTTCGGCATCAGGCCGCGCGGGCCGAGAATCTGGCCGAGCTGGCCGACCACCTTCATGGCGTCCGGCGTGGCGATGACCATGTCGAAATCGAGCTTGCCGGCCTTGACGTCGGCGGCCAGATCGTCGAAACCGACGACTTCGGCGCCGGCGGCCCTGGCGGCCTCGGCCTTGTCGCCCTGGGCGAAGACGGCGACGCGCACCGACTTGCCGGTACCGGCCGGCAGCACGACCGAGCCGCGAACGACCTGGTCGGACTTGCGCGCATCGACGCCGAGATTGACGGCAACGTCAATCGACTCGTCGAACTTGGCGGTCGCGGTTTCCTTGGCGAGCGTCAAGGCTTCCTGAACCGGATAGAGCTTCTGGGCGACGATCTTGCCCTCAAGGGCCTTTTGTTTTTTCGTGAGCTTGGCCATGGTTACAGACCCTCCACCGTGATGCCCATCGAGCGGGCGGAGCCGGCGATGGTGCGAACTGCTGCTTCCAGATCGGCAGCCGTCAGATCGGGCTGCTTGGCCTTGGCGATTTCCTCGGCCTGGGCGCGGGTGATCTTGCCGACCTTGTCGGTATGCGGCTTGGCCGAACCCGACTTGATGCCGGCCGCCTTCTTGATCAGGATGGTCGCCGGCGGCGTCTTCATCACGAAGGTGAAGGACTTGTCCGCGAAGGCGGTGATCACGACGGGAATCGGCAGACCCGGCTCCATGCCCTGAGTCTGGGCATTGAAGGCCTTGCAGAATTCCATGATATTCAGACCGCGCTGACCGAGGGCGGGGCCGATCGGGGGCGACGGGTTGGCTTTGCCCGCAGGCACTTGCAGCTTGATGTAGCCAATAATTTTCTTGGCCATGTTGACTCCTGGATGATGAGTGGTAACGCGCTTTTACGAGCCCTAAGACTCGCGACTGACGCTCCTCTTGCCGAAACGCGGGGCCTTCGGCTGGCCCTAAAAAGGTCAGGCCTTTTCGACCTGACCGAATTCGAGCTCGACGGGCGTGGCGCGACCAAAAATGGTCACCGAGACGCGCAGGCGATTCTTTTCGTAATTGACATCCTCGACCGAGCCGTGGAAATCGGTGAAAGGGCCTTCCTTGACGCGCACCACTTCGCCGGTCTCGAACAAGACCTTGGGGCGCGGCTTTTCGACGCCTTCCTGCATTTGCATCATGATCTTGTCGACTTCCTTCTCGGAAATCGGCGTCGGCTTGGTGGCGGTACCGCCCACGAAACCGGTGACCTTGGGCGTGTTTTTCACCAGATGCCAGGAATCATCATCCATTTCCATTTCCACCAGCACATAGCCGGGGAAGAACTTGCGCTCGGAAATGGCCTTCTGGCCGCCCTTCATTTCGACGACCTCTTCGACCGGCACCAGAATGCGGCCAAATTTATCCTGCATCCCGAGGCGATTGACGCGCTCGGAAATGGCGCGCATCACGCTTTTCTCGAAACCGGAATAGGCATGCACGACGTACCAGCGTTTACTCATGATTTCTTCCAGCCCAGCACGAGGTCATACAGCACCCATTCCAGGCTCTTGTCGGTCAGATACAGGAAAAGCGCCATCACGACAACGAAGGCGAACACCATGCCCGTCATCTGCATCGTTTCCCGACGCGTCGGCCAGACCACTTTCTTGGTCTCGACCACGGCCTCGTTCGCAAATACGAAGAAGCGCCGACCGGGCTCGGTTCTCCAGGCCACCGCGGCAGCCAACGCGAATCCGACGAGCACCGCCAGGACGCGCAAAATCATCGCCTGCTCGGCGAGCAGGTAAAAACCAGCCACGCCGGCCGCCAGAATCAACAGGGCCAGCGCAAACTTGATCTTGTCAGCCATGACGCTCACGATCTTTATAAAGAGTGGCAGGGGCGGAGGGAATCGAACCCCCGACCTACGGTTTTGGAAACCGTTGCTCTACCAATTGAGCTACACCCCTGCGGCAGAAACATCAAAGCGCTTCGGTTGCCCGAAGCGCTCTACACAGCTTGATGATCGATTACTCGATGATCTTGGCGACGACGCCGGCGCCGACGGTGCGGCCGCCTTCGCGGATGGCGAAGCGCAGACCTTCTTCCATGGCGATCGG
>CAZFHE010000164.1:0-8687 GCA_964518615.1 uncultured Dechloromonas sp.
ACGGCAGGGCCGGCCCCGGCCCCCTTCTTACGCCGGGCATGATGTTTACCATCGAGCCGATGATCAATGCCGGCAAGGCCGCGATCCGCGAGATGCCCGACGGCTGGACCATCGTCACCAAGGATCGCAGTCTGTCGGCGCAGTGGGAGCATACGGTGCTGGTCACCGAGACCGGCTATGAAGTCATGACCCTGTCGGCCGCTTGCCGTCCCAAGCCCGACTGGATTTCGTGACGCCTCCCCGCCGCGATGAGGTTGATATCGCGGCGCTGCGTGCCGAGGTCAAGGCTGACCAGGCTTCGCTACGTCAAGGCTACGAAAAAACCGGCGACGCCGCCGAATTGTTGCGCGCTCGCTCTGCCCGCGTCGATGCCACGCTCCGCCGCCTGTGGAGCGACTTCGGGATGCCGGATTCCGTCGCCCTGGCGGCGGTCGGCGGCTATGGCCGGGGCGAGCTTTACCCGGCCTCCGATGTCGACCTCTTGATCCTGCTGCCCCGCCCGGCCGGGCGGGCGCTCACGGAAAAACTCGAAATCCTGGTCGGTCATTTCTGGGATATCGGCCTGGAAGTCTCGCACAGCGTGCGCACCATCGCCCAATGCCTGGAAGAATCCGAGCGCGACATCACGGTCCAGACCACGCTGCTCGAAGCCCGCCTCCTGACCGGAAACGGCACGCTGTTCGGGAACTTCGAAGAGCGCCTGCGCCGCCATCTCGACCCGCTCGACTTTCTCGACGCCAAGCGCCTGGAACAGCAGGAACGCTATCTGCGCTTCAATGAAACGCCCTATAGCCTGGAACCGAATTGCAAGGATTCGCCGGGCGGCCTGCGCGATCTCCAGACCATTTTCTGGATCGCCCAGGCCGCCGGCTACGGCGACTCCTGGGCCGATCTCGAACGCCACGGCTTTCTCACCCGCGAGGAGATGGAATACGCCATCGGCTGCGAAGCCTATCTTCGCCAATTGCGGGTCCGCCTGCATTACGCCGCCGGCCGGCGCGAGGACCGGCTGTTGTTCGACCATCAGGATCTGCTCGCCCTCGAATCCGGCTTCGTCTCGACGCCGGCGCGGCGCGCCTCGGAACAACTGATGCAGGAGTATTACCGCAATGCCAAGGCGGTCGTGCTGCTCAACACCATCTTGTTGCAGAACATGGAAGCGGCGCTGGCCCCGGCCAGCCAGCAAGCGCCGCAGGCGCTCGACGAGCATTTCCAGAGCGTCGGCGGACTCATCGACGTCCGCGACGAAAGCTTGTTCGAGCGAGAGCCGGCAGCCATCCTCGATACCTTCCTGAGGCTCCAGGAACATCACGAACTGCACGGCTTGACGGCCCCCACGCTGCGCGCGCTGTGGCGCGCCCGCGAGCGGATCACGCCGGAATTCCAGGGCGATCCGGCGCAGCGCGCCGCTTTTCTCCGGCTTTTTCAAAACCCGCATGGCATCGTCAATGCCTTCCGGCGCATGAACGAGCTCGACATCCTGGGCGCTTATCTGCCCAATTTCGGCCGTATCGTCGGCCAGATGCAGTACGACCTCTTTCACGTCTATACCGTCGACCAGCACATCCTCCAGGTGATACGCAATCTGCGCCGCTTCACGATGAGCGAATTCGCCCACGAATATCCCGAATGCTCGCGCCTGATCAATGAGCTGGATCGCCACTGGCTGCTCTACATCGCCGCCCTCTTCCACGATATCGCCAAGGGGCGGGGCGGCGACCACTCCGAGCTTGGCACCGTCGATGCCCGGGAATTCTGCGAGCAGCACGGCCTCACCACTGAAGACAGCGAACTGGTCGTCTGGCTGGTCAGGCATCATCTCGTCATGTCGCAGATCGCCCAGAAGGAAGATCTCAGCGACCCCGAGGTCATCGCTGGCTTCGCCCGCCAGGTCGGCGACGCTCGCCGCCTGACGGCGCTCTATCTCTTGACCCATGCCGATATCCGGGGCACCAGCCCCAAGGTCTGAAATCAGTGGAAAGGCAGCCTGCTGGCCGATCTTTACTATCAGACGCTCTACACCCTGCACCAGGGCGAAGCGCCGCCGGCCCACGGCGTGATCGCCGAGCGTCAGGCCGAGGCGATGCGCCTCTTGCGCTATTTCGCCCTCTCCGGCACCGTGCATGAAAGGCTGTGGAAGCAGCTCGATACCGTTTATTTCCTGCGCCACTCGGCCGAGGAAATCGCCTGGCATACGCGTTCGCTGTATTACCGCATCGACAACCAGCAGCCGGTCGTCCGCGCCCGCATGAACCAGGACGGCAGCCTGCAAGTGATGGTCTATACCAAGGACCAGCCCGATCTCTTCGCCCGCATCGTCGGTTTCTTCGCCCGCGCGGGCTACAGCATCGTCGATGCCAAGATCCACACCACCGCGCACGACTACGCCCTCGACAGCTTCGTCGTGCTCGATGTGTTGGAACGCGACAGCCACCGCGAAATCGTCACCTACATCGAGCATGAACTGGAACAACGCCTGATCCGCCAGGGGCCGCCGGATACGCCGCCGACCAAGCTCTTGTCGCGCCAGGTCAAGCATTTTCCGATCAAGCCGGAAGCCCGGATCGTCGAGGACGAGCGCGGCGGCAATTTCGTTCTTTCGCTCGTCGCCGCCGACCGTCCCGGCCTCTTATACACGGTGGCCTCCATCCTGGCCCAGCATGGCGCCAATCTGGAAACGGCCAAAATCGCCACCCTGGGCGAACGGGCCGAGGACGTTTTCCTGATCAGCGGCGGCGACCTGCACGACAGCGTAAGCCGCATCCGGCTGGAAACCGAATTGATGGAACGGCTCAAAATCTGACCCTGGTCAGAACGCCCGGTCGGAATAACGCAATGGAAAACACGCGCCTGGAAATGAAAGTCATGTCGCCCCTGACGGCCATCGAGGCCACGACGCGCAATCTCTCAAGCAATCTGCGCGCTGGCCTCGGGTTTTTGTTTTTCCGCAAACACGCGGCCGGCCGGCTGCGCGCCTCGGTGCCGCAAATCGTCGGGCTGTGGCTGCTGGGCGTCTTGCCCGGATTGGCATATGACCTTCAACAAGTGGGAATGAGCGGCGAGTTCAATTTCTGGGCCTTGCCCTCCCTGCTCTGGGGAATGCCCCTGGCGCTGCTATGCCTGTGGGCTTACGCGCAAATGCAGCGGGCGGATGGGCGCGCCGGCATACTCGAAGGCTTGGCGGCGATCCTGGCGCTGGGCGTCTGCTTCGGCTGGATGCAAATCGCCTTCCTCTCCCTGTTCGATCGGATCGAGCCCTGGTTCGGCGAACCGGCGAATAGGGACCCTTGGCTCTTCTGGGGCATCTGGTGGGCGCTCTTTCTCTGGTATCTGTCAGCCGTCTTTCTTGCCCTGGGGCGCATCTACCGGCTGAGCGCACTGAAATATCTCCTCGCCTCGCTGCTCCTCGGGACCGTCATGACCGGCGAGGCGTGGTTTGCCATGGCGGAGGCGAACCGGCTATGGCAGCCTGCTTACAGCGCCAGCGCCTCTTCCTACGACGATCGCTGGAAACTGACCCGGGGCGAAGCCATCCTCTACCGCCAGGCGGAACTCCTGGAAAAAGCGCTCGCGGAGCTAGAACCGAGCCGTCCCGAGACGCCAGAACTCTATCTGCTCGCCTTTGGCGGCGATGCGGGCCAGGATGTTTTCCTGCGCGAAGTCCTGAGCGTGGAAACCCTGTTCAAGGAACGCTTCGGCGTCAACGGGCGCAGCATCGTGCTGATCAACAATCCGGCCACCGCGCTGGAGCGCCCCGTCGCCAGCGTCACGGCGCTGGAACGCGCGCTCAAGGCCATCGGGAGCCGGATGGATCACGGCAAGGATGTGCTCTTTCTTTTCATGACCTCGCATGGTTCCTCGGAATTTCATTTCAGCCTGAGCTTGTGGCCCTTCCGATTCGACGAACTGAGGCCGCAGCGCCTGCGCGAACTGCTCGACGCCGCCGGCATCAAGAATCGCGTCGTCGTCGTTTCGGCCTGTTATTCGGGCGGCTTCATCGAGCCGCTGTCCGACCCGAATACCCTGGTCATCAGCGCTGCCCGCGCCGACCGCAATTCGCACGGATGTAGCCACGAGGCGGACTGGACTTTCTTCGGCCGCGCCTATTTCGACGAGGCGCTACGCCAAACCCCTTCCTTCACCACCGCCTTCGAACAGGCGCGCCGCACGGTGGAAGCGCGCGAACAGGAAGAAAACTACACGTTGTCGGAACCGCAAATATCCGTGGGCGAAGCCATCCGCCCGCATCTGGATGCCTTGGCGCGGCGGCTGGCGGCAAAAGGCAATGATTCGTCGCGGCAAGACAGCGCGCCCTGATCCGCCGCACCCCGGTTCCATCTTGTCATCCCGCAAAACTCAAAACCGCCAGGTCATCCCGGATATCAGCTTGTGGGTCCTCGATCCCGGGCGCTCGCTCCCCAGCACCCGGAGGTAGCCGATCGCCAAATCGAGCGTCGGGCTTGGCGAATGGATGGCGGCAATTTCCGCGTACCTCGAACGCTCCGTGTTTTGGCGAGAGCGTGACAAATCGAAGCCCATATCCGCCGCCAGCTTCCATTGATCGGAAACATTCCAGACGGGAGCCACCGAGAAATGCCCGTTCCGCTTGTTGTCGTCCGAATGACGGTAGCGGAAACGGTCGTAGCCTGCCCCGGCATTGACGTGCAGCGCGCCGAAGGGCAGTTTCTGGCTCAGGATCAGCGTCAAATCGCCGGAAATCCCGCCAACGCCCAATCCCTTTTCCTCGCGCCGCGAACTGACGGGAATCAGCGCCTGCGGCCTGACGGCCAGGCTGGTTCCGTAAGCCTCGTTGTCGAAAAAGCGCCACTTGAAGCCAATCCCCGTATTGCCAAAGCCCTGCGCGCGATTCCCGGAAGCCCGGATGATCGAGTAGTCGGTTCCGACAAACAGATCGACGGCATCCGTTACCCCATGGGTATAGGTCAATGGCGCGGAAGCCATGCGCTCTGTCTCCCCGCGCCCACGAGTGCGGCTCCAGTCGAAGACCGCTTCGAGCTGATGCCCCCCGGCGCCCTGGGTTTCGGCATCGTCGGTAATCAAGGGCTGCATGGCCGATGCCGAAAAAGCGGCAAACAGCGCAATAAGGGCTGAGGGTTTGAGGGCGTTGGGGGGCATAGGAATCATCCCTGTTGTTAATGAGAATTATTATCATTGCCGTGGCGCATGCCGTCAAGGCAAGCAGGCAAAAAGGCTCGGCGCTCCACATGGGGCCCAAAAGCGCCGCAACTCAACGGCCGAGGCTGAATTGGACGTTCAGGCGGTTGCCCTAAGGCGCTTGAGCCACCAGAACGCGCCGCCTCAGCGGCTATAATCCTTCCCCCTCCCGCCGCGCCCGCTTCATCGTGCCTGCCTCTCCCCTGCTCCCCCCTTCCTTTCTGCCGCCCCTGCCGAAGCCGGGCCATCGGTTCGATCTGCCGCCGCTGGCCGGCTCCGGCGATGCCTTGATCCTGTCCGCGACGGCGGCCAGGGCCGGTCGTCTGCTGGCCGTCGTGACCGCCAGCGCCGCCGATGCCCAGCGCCTGCTCGATGAAATACCGTGGTTCGCGCCGCACTTGCGGGTGCGCCTGCTGCCAGACTGGGAAACCCTGCCCTACGACCATTTTTCGCCCCATCAGGATCTCGTCTCCGAGCGTCTGGCAACGCTGTGGGCCGCCATGCAGGGCGAGTTGGACATCCTGCTGGTTCCGGCGGCGACCGCCGTCAATCGCCTCGCGCCGCCGGAATTCCTGGCGGCCTATACCTTCGCGTTCAAGAAGGGGCAGAAACTCTACGCCGAGAAATTCCGCGCCCAGGTGACGCTGGCGGGCTACGCTCATGTCACGCAGGTGGTGTCGCCCGGCGAATATGCGATTCGCGGCGGCCTGATCGACCTGTTTCCGATGGGCTCGCAACTGCCCTACCGGCTCGATCTGTTCGATGACGAGATCGAGGACATCAAGACTTTCGATGTCGACACCCAGCGCACGCTGTATCCCGTGCCGGAAATCCGCCTGCTGCCGGCCCGCGAATTTCCGATGGACGAAACGGGCCGCACGCACTTTCGCCAGGCTTTTCGCGAGCGCTTCGAGGGCGATCCGGCCAAATCCGGCATTTACAAGGATGTTTCCACCGGCATTGCCAGCGCCGGCATCGAGTATTACCTGCCGCTGTTTTTCGAGGCGACGGCGACGCTGTTCGATTATTTGCCCAAGGATGCGCTTCTCGTCACCCACGGCGACACGCCAGCGGCCATCGCCGCCTTCTGGAGCGATACCCGTTCGCGCCACACCCTGCTCCAGGGCGACAAGGCGCGGCCTTTGCTGGCGCCGGAAGAACTTTTCCTGACCGACGAGGCTTTTTTCAGCGCCGCCAAGGGCTACCCGCGCCTGGCCTTGCCCGCGCGAGGGGATGCCGCGAGCGCCACGGCTGGACTCTTGCCCAACGTCGCCATCGACCGCCGCGCCGAAGACCCCTTGAACGCCTTGAAGCAGTATTTGGCCAGTTCGCCGGGTCGCGTGCTGCTGCTTGCCGAAACCGCTGGCCGGCGCGAAACGCTGGCGGCGATGTTCGCCGAGCACGGCCTCGCGCCTGCCGCCTGCGCCGATCTGGCCGCTTTTCTCGCCAGCGACGCCAAGCTGGCGCTCGGTATCGGCCCGTTGCAGGCAGGGTTTTCGCTCGATGGCATCGCCTTTGTCACCGAAACCGAGTTGTTCGCCGGCAGCCCGCGCCGCAGCCGGCGCGAGGCGGCCCGGAAGGCGAGTTTCGACAACTGGCTGAAGGATCTGACCGAACTCAAGGTGGGCGACCCGGTGGTGCATGAAAGCCACGGCATCGGCCGCTACCGGGGACTGATCCGCATGGATCTTGGCCTCGGCCAGCAGGAATTTCTCGAACTGCATTACGCCGACGAGGCCAAGCTCTTCGTGCCGGTGGCGCAGTTGCAGGTCATTTCGCGCTATTCCGGCGCCGACCCGGAGGCCGCGCCGCTGCACACCCTCGGTTCCGGGCAGTGGGAAAAGGCCAAGAAAAAAGCCGCCGAACAGGCGCGCGACACCGCCGCCGAACTCCTGACGCTGTACGCCGCCCGCGCCGCCCGCCAGGGCCATGCCTTCGCCTTCCAGGAAAACGATTACGAGGCTTTTGCCGACGGTTTCGGCTTCGAGGAAACCGCCGACCAGGCCGCCGCCATCGCCGCGGTGATCGCGGACATGAAATCAGGCAAACCGATGGATCGGCTGGTCTGCGGCGATGTCGGCTTCGGCAAGACCGAGGTGGCGCTGCGCGCCGCCTTCTGCGCCGTGGCCGGCGGCCGGCAGGTGGCCGTGCTGTGCCCGACGACGCTCTTGTGCGAACAGCATTACCAGACCTTCGTCGACCGCTTCGCCGACTGGCCGGTGAAAATCGCCGAAATCTCCCGCTTCAAGACCGCCAGGGAATCGGCGCAGGCGCTCGAGGAACTGGCCGACGGGAGAATCGACATCATCATCGGCACCCACAAGCTGATCGGCAAGGAAGTCCGCTTCAAGCGCCTGGGGCTGGTCGTCATCGACGAGGAACACCGCTTCGGCGTGCGTCAAAAAGAGACGCTGAAGGCCATGCGCGCCGAGGTCGATGTGCTGACGCTCACCGCAACGCCGATCCCGCGCACGCTGGCAATGAGCATGGAGGGCTTGCGCGATTTTTCGGTCATCGCCACCGCGCCGCAAAAGCGCCTCGCCATCAAGACTTTCGTCGCCAGGCTCTCCGACGGCATCATCCGCGAAGCGGTGCTGCGCGAATTGAAGCGTGGCGGTCAGGTGTACTTCCTGCACAACGAGGTCGACACCATCGCCAACATGCGCGAAAAGCTGGAAAAACTGGTGCCGGAAGCGCGCATCGTCATCGGCCACGGCCAGATGAACGAGCGCGAACTGGAGCGGGTGATGCGCGATTTCACCGGCCAGCGCGCCAACCTCTTGCTGTGCACCACCATCATCGAAACCGGCATCGACAACCCGCACGCCAACACCATTCTCATCAACCGCGCCGAGAAATTCGGCCTCGCCCAGTTGCACCAGTTGCGCGGCCGCGTTGGCCGCTCGCACCACCAGGCTTACGCCTACCTGCTGGTGCCGGACGACAAGGCCATGACCAAGCAGGCCAGACAGCGCCTGGAAGCCATCCAGATGATGGAAGAACTCGGCTCCGGCTTCTACCTCGCCATGCACGACCTGGAAATTCGCGGCGCGGGCGAGGTGCTCGGCGACAGCCAGTCGGGCGAAATGCAGGAAGTCGGCTTCAACCTCTACGCCGAAATGCTCAACCGCGCTGTCGCCCATCTCAAACAAGGCAAGCTGCTGGAAACCGCCGACCTCACCCAGCCCATCGGCATCAGCGGCGAAATCAACCTGCGCACCCCGGCCCTGCTGCCCGACGCCTACTGCCCCGACGTGCACGAGCGCCTGACGCTGTACAAGCGCCTGGCCAACGGCGAATCCGACGCGGATATCGACGCCCTGCAAGAAGAACTGATCGACCGCTTCGGCCAACTCCCCTTGCAGGCCCAGGCCCTCTTCGCCACCCACCGCCTGCGGCTCCTAGTGAAGCCGCTGATGATCGCCAAGCTCGATGCGACCCACGATCAAGTGACCATCCAGTTCAGCCCGGAATTCACCAAAAACCCGCCCATCGAGCCGATCAAGATCATC
>CAZFHE010000165.1:0-9324 GCA_964518615.1 uncultured Dechloromonas sp.
ATGCCCTTGGGGCCGTAGGTTTTGTGGGCCGAGAAACTCATCAGATCGACCTTGAGCCGGTTAAGGTCGATGTCGACCTTGCCGGTGGCCTGGGCGGCATCGACATGGAAAATCACGCCCCGGGCGCGGCAAATCTCGCCCAGCTCGGCGATGGGCTGGATGACGCCGATTTCGTTATTGACGAACATCACCGAGGCGAGAACCGTGTCCGGGCGGATCGCCGCCTTGAAGGCCTCCAGATCGAGCAGGCCGTTTTCCTGCACATCGAGATAGGTGGCCGTAAAGCCCTGGCGCTCCAGTTCGCGCACGGCGTCGAGCACGGCCTTGTGCTCGGTCTTGACGGTGATGAGGTGCTTGCCTTTGGCGCCGGCGTAGAAATGGGCGGCGCCCTTGATGGCGAGATTGTTGGACTCGGTGGCTCCGGAGGTCCAGACGATTTCTTTCGGATCGGCATTGACCAGGGCCGCGACCTCTCCGCGCGCTTCTTCCACCGCCGTGTCGGCCGCCCAGCCGAAGCTGTGGGAGCGCGAGGCGGGATTGCCATAGCGCTCGCACAAATAGGGAATCATTTTGTCGGCAACGCGCGGATCGACCGGCGTGGTTGCCGAGTAATCCAGGTAGATGGGGAGTTTCATTGTCATTCTCGCTATTTTTGCAGTCATTATCGGGTTTGTTCAGACGGCCATGGCCGGAAGGCTTTGCAAGCGTCCAACAGCAAGCTGCACGGCCTTGATGAATTGTTCGATATCGGCGAGCTCGTTGCCCGCGCCGAGGCTGACCCGCAGCGCGCCACGGGCGAATTCCGGCGCCACGCCCATCGCCCGCAGCACATGCGAGGGCTCGGGATTGGCGCTGGAACAGGCAGCCCCGCTGGCCACGGCAAAGCCTGCGCGGTCGAGCTTGCCGACCAGGGTCTCGCCGTCGATATCATTGAAGGCGAAATAGCTGGTATTGGGCAGGCGATCCGCCGAGGCGGCAAAAATATGCGCGCCCAGCGCCGCCAGACCGGATTCCAGATGCTCGCGCAGACGGCGCAGATGCTTTGCCCGTTCGGCCAAGCCTTGCACCGCCAGTTCCGCGGCAACGCCAAAACCGACGATGGCCGGCAGATTCTCGGTGCCCGAACGCAGGCCGCGCTCGTGACCGCCGCCGGCAATCTGCGGATGTAATTCGATGCGCTTGTCGACAACCAGCGCCGCCGCGCCCTTCGGGCCGTTGATCTTGTGCGCCGACACGGTCAGCGCATGCACGCCGGCGGCGTTCAGCGCGCGAAAATCGAGGGGCAGCTTGCCAAACGCCTGCACCGCGTCGCTGTGAAACCAGGCGCCGCTGGCGCGGGCCGCCGAAGCCAGCGCGGTCACGTCGTGCGCCACGCCGGTTTCGTTATTGGCCGCCATCACCGACACCAGGGCTGGGCGCGCTTCCAGTGCGCGCAAATAATCCTCGGCGTCGATGCGCCCTTCCCCGTCGACGGCGATTTCGCAGAGCGTCCAGCCTTGCCGGGCCAATTGCGCCGCCGGTTTGAGCACACAGGGATGCTCGACGGCGCTGACGGCGATGAGGCCGGGCTTGCGGCTGGCCGCCGCGCCCTTGATGAATAGATTGTTGGCCTCGCTGCCGCCGCTTGCAAAAATCACTTCGGTCGGATGCGCGCCAAGGGCGGCCGCCACCTTCTGCCGCGCTTCATCCAGCGCCTGGCGCGCGCGCCGCCCGTACTCGTGTCGGCTCGACGCATTGCCGCACAGGCTTTCCAGCCACGGCAGCATGGCCGCCAGCACGGCCGGATCAATCGGCGTGGTGGCGTTGTGGTCGAGATAGACGGGCTCAAACATGGGGGTCAGGCGGGCGCGGCGGCCTTGTCGCGCGCGGCGCGCGGGCCGGGGCGCTTGTCCTCGATGGCGGCGGGCCGGGCGGCCGGCCTTTGCTGCTCGACCAGTTCGCCCAGCGTGACCGAGGCGAGGTAATCGAACATCTTCGCATTGAGCGTCGTCCATAGATCGTGCGTCATGCAGGGATGCTCGCCATGGCAATTCCCCCGCCCGCCGCACTGCGTGGCGTCGAGCTGTTCATCCACGGCGCGGATGATGTCGGCCACCGTCACCTGGTGCGGCGGCCGGGCGATGCAGTAGCCGCCGCCGGGGCCGCGCACGCTATCGACCAGCTGGCAGCGGCGCAATTTGCCGAACAATTGTTCGAGATAGGAAAGCGAAATTTTCTGCCGCTCGCTGATGCCGGCCAGCGCAACCGGCCCCTGTGCCCCGTTGAGGGCCAGATCCATCATGGCGGTGACGGCGAAGCGGCCTCTGGTAGTCAAACGCATTGCAATACTCCGGCTAATAACCTAGTGTCGTAGTCAACTATAAACAAACCAGACAAAATCAGTCAACTATTTTGCTCAGGTATTGCGGATCGAAACTGTCTGCCGCCTGCACATCCTTGTCGCACTTGAGGCCCTGGGCGTCGAGCTCTCGCAGCAGCGATTCCAGACGGCGGTCGGTTTCGGCGGCATGGTCGAGCAGGCCGTGGATGGCCTTGACCAGCGGATCGCCCTGGTCGCCGCCGACGGCGTAAGCCGAAAAGCCCATTTTCTCGGCCTGCGCCTCGCGCTGCCGGCCCGCTTCGGAGTGATCGACGAGCCGCGCCGGATTGCCGACGGCGGTGGCCCCGGCCGGCACCGGCTTGGTCACCACGGCGTTGGAACCAACCCTGGCCCCGGCGGCAACCATGATCGGCCCGAGCACCTTGGCCCCGGCGCCGACGACCACGCCATCGCCCAGCGTCGGATGGCGCTTGCCCTTGTTCCACGAGGTGCCGCCCAGCGTAACGCCGTGGTAGAGCGTTACATCGTCGCCGATCTCGGCGGTTTCGCCGATCACCACGCCCATGCCGTGATCAATGAAAAAGCGCCGGCCAATCTGCGCCGCCGGATGAATTTCGATGCCGGTGGCAAAGCGCGAGAAATAGCCGACGAAACGCGCGAGCCAGCGCAGGCGATGGCCCCACAGCCAATGCGCGAAACGGTGCAGGATCAGGGCGTGGATGCCCGGATAACAGGTCAGGACTTCCCAGTAGGAACGCGCCGCCGGATCGCGGTCGAACACCGCGCGGATATCCTCGTTCAAGGCCCGGAACATGAAGCCTGATCTCCTTTGTCGAAAAAGGGAATTTTAAAAAACCTGAGTGAATTTGTCAGCTATTTTCCGGAAAGGGCCGGGCGAAGTGCTTTATGATCGCGCCAGCCGTTCGCTGAATTGTTCCCTTCATGCCCCTGCACGCTATTCATATGCCCCGCTTTCCCGAATGCTGGGAAAGCTGCGGCGCCTGCGCCGCCGGCCCGGTCTTCATTCTCGAATTGTCCAAGCAGGTCGGCGACTGGCTGGAGCGCGACGAAACCCTCCTGACTCTGGAAACCGGCAAGGTGGCGCTGGACATTCCTTCGCCGCGGTCCGGGCGGGTTATCGAAGTGCATGTCGCGGCGGGCGACGCCGTCAATGAAGGCGCGCTGCTGGCAACGCTTTCAAGCGATTGAGCGGGCCTTCGGCGCAGGATGAAGTGGCAACATCAAGCGTCTTTGGCGCTTGGCCGGCATTCGAGTGAAAAGCCATGCGCTTTGCTCCATTCGCGCAGAGTTTCCCGCGTCACCCGCTGTTCGTACTCATACCATGCTTCAAGCCGACCCGCGCGGTCGAGCTCCGCCTTGAAACGAGAGTACGCGCCTTTTTTCCGGAAGTACGGATGAACACGCTCATACAGGTCGGGAATGTTTTCTGCAACGAAGCGTAAAGCAAGCGAGTGGCCAAGCTCCAGATCATGTCTGCTCGGCACCGCAAGGTATTGCTCTTCATCGTCAATATCATCGGGGAGCTCTTCATCTATCCCTTCGCCTGACCAGAGGATAGATCCCGTTGCCTTATTGACGTAGGCCGCACAATCAAGGCCCGCAACGCCGCCTGAGCTGACCCACTCAAGCGCGCCGAGCAAGTCCTGGAAGTCAATTGAGGGCATAAGCATTGCGTCCGAAAAGTTTGATCATGGATACAACAGCCTGACTACCGTTCGCCGCCCGCGCCATCGCCCCGGAACATCGCCGGCGTCAGGTCGTGCTTTTGCAGCAGGCGATAGAACTCGGTGCGGTTGCGATCGGCGATCCGGGCGGCGTCGGCGACATTGCCGTCGGTCAGCTTGAGTAGCTGAACCAGATAATTGCGCTCGAAACGCTGCTTGGCTTCGGCGTAATTCAGGGCTTCCATGGCCGGCACGCGGAGCGCCCGCTGCGCCAGCGACAGCGGTATCAGCGGCGTCGAGGTCAGGGCGCAGCTTTGTTCGACCACGTTGTAGAGTTGGCGGACATTGCCCGGCCAGGAGGCGGCGGCCAGCGCTTCGAGCGCTTCCGGCGCGAAGCCGGTGATCGGCTTGCCGTACTTGGCGGCAACCTGCCGCACGAAATGGGCGGCCAGCATCGGAATATCCTCCCGCCGCTCGTCCAGGGGCGGCAGGGTCAGCGATACGACATCGAGCCGGTAATAGAGATCTTCGCGGAACTGCCCGGCGGCCATGGCCGCATCGAGATCGCGGTGGGTGGCCGAGAGCAGGCGGACATCGACCGGCTCGGCGCGGGTCGCCCCGACCGGGCGCACGATGCGCTCCTGCAAGACGCGCAGCAGCTTGACTTGCAGCGACAAGGGCATGTCGCCGATTTCGTCGAGAAAGAGCGTGCCGCCATGAGCCGCCTGGACCAGGCCGACGCGGCTGGCGGCGGCGCCGGTAAACGCCCCCTTGACGTGGCCGAACAGTTCGGATTCCAGCAAGGGCTCGGGAATGGCGCCGCAATTGATGGCGACGAAAGGCCCGCCCGCGCGCGGACTGGCGCGATGAATGGCGCGCGCCAGAACCTCCTTGCCGGTGCCGCTTTCGCCACGGATGAGAATGCTCGCATCCGATTGCGCGACCATGCGCGCCTCGGCCATCAGTTCCGCCATCTTGCTGCTGCAAAAAACGATGCCTTCCAGCCAGTCGCCCGGCGCCCCGGTGCTGTTCGTAATCAAGGCGTCAGCGGGGCCGGAGGCCGAGAGCTTGAGCGCCTGGTCGATTTTGGAGAGCAGCGTCTGGCTGTCGAAGGGCTTGGTCAGATAGCCGAACACCCCTTTCGAGGTGGCCGCCACGGCATCGGGGATGGTGCCGTGCGCGGTCAGCAGAATGACCGGCAGGCTGGGCCGGGTCGCGCGGATTTCCTCGAATAGCGAGAGGCCGTCGCGCCCCGGCAGGCGAACGTCGCTGACGACGACGCGCGGCGCCTCGATGGCGATCCGGGCCAGCGCTTCTTCCGCCGAACCCACCGCCGACACCTTGAAACCGCGCGCCTTCAGGCGAATCGCCAGAAGCCTGAGAATATCTTCATCGTCGTCGACGACCAGAATATGAGCGCCCTCCGTCGTCATCGCTGGCCTCCCGGGGCGCCCGGGCGCGGCGACAGGCTGCGCTCGATATCGGCGAGACCCTTGAGCTTTTCCTGGAGTTCCTGGGTCTTGCGCTGGCTTTCCTTGAGCAACTGGCCCTGGCGCTCGAGCGCGCCCTCCTGGCGCAGCCGTTCATTGTCGAGGCGCATGCGTTCGCCGTAGTGGTCGGCCAGCAATTGCGCCAAGGGGTGCAATTCCACGGCATTGGGCTCATTCGAGCGCAAGGTCTGCTCGACCAGCGCCAAGGCCCTGGCGCTATCGGACTGACCGCGCGGATGCCCGATCACCATGGCCTGACGGATCTGCTTCGCCGGCCCGGCAGGCAAGGCCGCCAGAAGATTGCGCTCCTTGGTCAGTTCCGCGGCATTCATGCGGGCCAGCGACTGATAGTAGGTCAGGAGCGGCACGGCTTCGGGTATCTCGACCCGGGGTCCGCTGCTCGCCGGCGGCGCGGGCGCGGGCTCGGTCGCCGGGGTCTGGGCGCAAGCGGCCGCCAGCAGCGCCGCCAGGGCCAGGATGGCTGGCGATCGCCGGTAGCCCGCCGTCGTCTGTTCTGGAAAATCAAGTTTCATCGGGTATTTCGACAACGAAATGTCCTCCTTTTTCACTGGGCATCGCCGCGACGGCCCCGCCCATGGCGCGCACCAGTTCGCGCACGATGGACAGCCCGACGCCGCTGCCCTGGCGCGGCATTGGCGCCTCGCGTTTGCCTTGAATAAAGGGCTCGAAGATGCGCTGACGGTCTTCCGGCGCCACGCCCGGCCCCTGGTCGATGCATTCGAAGCGCAACACGCCCTCGTGGCGCGCCAGAACGAGCCTGACCTCGCCGCCTTCCGGGCTGAAATCAATGGCATTCGACAAGAGGTTGTCGAGCGCCACGGCCAGTTTGTCGGCATCAATCAGCGCCAACCCCGAGGCCGGCGCATCGACGATGACGCGCACCTGCCGCGACTGGGCATGCAATTCGCGGCGCTTGACCGCGCTGGCCAGAACCTTGTGCGGATCCCCGCTCGCCAGATGCAGCTTCTTGGCTTCAAAAGCCGCCCCGTTCAGGCTGAGGAGGCTCTCGATCTGACGCTGCAAACCCTTCACATTGTGCTGAAGGATATCGACGACCTCGCGCTGGTTTTCCCCCAGGGGCCCGGGAACTTCCTCGCGCAGCAGGGCGACGCCTTCTTTCAGGGCCGTCAGCGGGGTTTTCAATTCGTGCGACACATGACGCAAGGCCCGCTCGCGATCAGCCTCCAGATCGGCCAGCCGCTGCCGCAACCAGTCCAGCCGGCGTCCGAGCTGGCACAGATCGTCCGGCCCGCCGACCCGCACGGTCTCGTCGAAACGATTGGCGCCCAAGAGGCCAATGGCCTGCTCCAGTTGGCGCAAGGGGCGGACCAGCCACCAGCCCATGGCCAGCGCAACCAGCAAGGAGCCGCCCAGAGCCAGCAGAATCTGCCCCCCCAATTGCAGTCGGTGCGCCTCCAGTTCGCCGAGCAAACGCGCATTCTGGCTTTCCATCCAGCGCTGGCCGGCAAGCTTCAGCAAGTCATTCAATTCCATCAGGCGCGTCAGAAAGGGGGCCAGCGCGTCCTTGCCAAGATGCCTGTCGAGGCCGCCCCGCAAGGCCGCGGCGACCATCCGCCAGCCGCCCAAAAGGGGCGACAGGGGTTCCGCGCCCAGGCTATCCAGGCGATCGACGAGCGCCAGCGACTGATTCAGATGCTCATCGAAGCGCTGGCGAAACAGCGGATCTTCGAGCACCAGATACTGCCGCGCACTGCGTTCAATATCGATGCCGCGCTCGGCCAGCTCCTGGATGGTGGCCGTCAAGAGGATCGCCTGCTCGCTGCTCCGGCGATTCTGTTCGACCAGCGTCTCGACCAGCATCCAACTGCGCAGCGCCACGCCGCCGAGCAAGAGCACAATGATGGCAAAGCCCGCCAGCATGCCCTGGCGAAAGGAAATTCGAATCATCCCGGGCCTGGGAAAGAAAATAAAAGCCACAGTGTAGCCTTTTCGATCCATTTGGTCAGCCTATCGCTTATGCCAAATGCTGTTGCTTTTTGGCCAATAACCGTAAATAAATCATGGCGATAGAAAATCGTCGCCCATCAGCGACAGCCAAATCCATGCGAACCAGACCCATTGGAGGCCAAGCCCGGCATGCGCGTCGCCCATCAACGACAAACCTTCCCGCAATGCGGATACTTCAATTTAAATAACCGCGACAATCCGTTGTTTATTATCAATAATTTCGACTTGGCACGCTTATCGCGTTAATCTCGCCAAACACCCCAAAACCCAACAGATCAACAGAGCGCCGCCATGTCTTTGCCAGCCGCCCGCCCCTGCCCCTCCTGCCGCGACGACCGCCTCGACCGCCCGGCTTCGCCGCCGGCGACCGAATTTTCCATCCGCCAGGTGAAGAGCCCCGGGGAAAGGCTGGCGGCGGAGCAACTGGTCCGGCGCATGTATTCCTGGCGCGGTTATCGCGTTGCCGCTCCCAAGCAAAGGGCGGACGACAGGCACCGGATTACGCTGGGCGCCTGGAAAAACGGCGAACTGGCGGCAACCCTGACCATGACCGTCGATCGCGGCCAGGGTTTGCTCTGCGAAGCCCTGTACCCCGGCGAAATCGCCGCCCTGCGAAAAGACAGCCGGCGGCTGTGCGAATACTCGCGTTTTGCCATCAATCCCGAATTCAGTTCAAAAAAGCTGCTACGCGCCTTTTTCTTGAGCGCCTACCACCTCGCCCGCCGCTTGCTCGAAGCCACCCACGCGGTGATCGAGGTCCACCCGCGCCACCGCCGCTTCTACGAGCGTGAACTGGGTTTCGGCGGACCGGACACGGTGCGCACCTGCCCCCGGGTCGAAGCCCCCGCGATGCTGCTGCACCGCGATTTGCGCCGCGATCGACGCCAGCCTCTGCCAGAGATATTGCGCGACGATCCGGCAGGGGGCGTCTCAGAAAACGGTAAAAATCGTACGCTAAGCGTGCGCTGAGGCTGGCACCCAGCGATACAGCGTCGGAATGGATACGCCGAGGTTCTTGGCCACGTCTTTGGGCGGGACACCGCTGGCCAGCAACTTCTTGGCCGACTCGATCTTGCTGTCGGTCATCTTTGGCTTGCGGCCACCCTTGCGCCCGAGTTGCTAGGCAACTTCCAGTCCGGCGCGGGTGCGCTCGACGACCAACTCGCGTTCCATCTCAGCAAGGCTCGCCATAACGTGGAAGAAGAAACGGCCAGATGGCGCGCCGGTATCGATGGAATCGGCAAGGCTCCTGGACTGAATCCCCTGCTTGCGCAGTTCGCCAACCAGATCAAGCAGTTGTTTGACTGAGCGGCCTAGCCGGTCGAGCTTCCAGACGACCAAGGTATCATCCTCGCGCAGCATTTCGAGCGTCTTGGTCAAGCCTGATCGGTCTGCCCGCGTACCGCTCACCTTGTCTTCAAAGATTTTTTGCATCCGGCCTTGGTCAGGGCTTCACGTTGTAATTCAAGGTTCTGATCCTGCGTTGAGGTGCGTGCATAGCCAATCAGCATGGTTTGTCTCTTAAACGACTGGCGGCCTGTTGTTGTCAGTCATGGCTCCGTTCCGTAACCATCGCTGCTGGATTCTTCCGGCATGAACTTGACCCGCATGGCTGCTACAAAGATTTCGGCCTGTCCCACCATTTCCCTCGCATCGCTCAGCTCCACTGGATCCCCCTCGTAGTCGGCCACGTAGCGGAACGTCTCGGCACGTTTCAAAAGTCGCCCCATTTCCTGCGGTACAGACCCGTTCTTGACCAGACGATCACTAAAGGCAATAAGGACGCCCCTGTGCGTCTTGCCCACATCGAACCCCGAGGCCAGCAGCGCGGCGCGGGCGG
>CAZFHE010000166.1:0-2196 GCA_964518615.1 uncultured Dechloromonas sp.
AAAACCGCCCGGAGTGGCGCCGCGTTGCCGAGGAACTTGAGCCAAATTCGATCATGTTCATCGTTGCATGACGGAATTTATTGAAAAACTCGGGTTGTTCGAGGTGCCCGTATGCAAGTCGGGGCGTACATCCTTGTCCAGGATGAAATTTATGCCACTGTTGCGCGATAGGGCCTCGAACACCATGCGTACGTTTGCATCGCGGAAATCCACATTGATCGGTTTCCCCTGATTTCCGCGCAGCGTCTGCTCGGAAATCTGTCGTTGCGCCTGCAATTCCGTGATTTCCCTGCGCAATGTCGCTGCTGGCGGAAACTCGGCGTTTTCCAGCAATACCGGGCGCAATAAGCGTTGTGCCTGATCAACATCTCCGCGCTTCAGTACTTCTCGCGCCTGACTTACCGTTTCATCGTGGCGTCTATCACGCATCAGTGCATCCAGGCCGGCGCGAGCGCGTACGTTATGCGGTTTCAGCAGGAGTACTTTGTTGAAATTCTCCTCGGCTATTGCGAACTTGCCTGACCTCCGTCCAACATCGCCCTGCGCTAGTAGTTGCTTGATGTAGGCCGCCTTGTGGACATACAAATCCTTGCGAAACGCGGCGTTCCCGGGCGACTCTTGTACGGCCTTTTCCAATACGGCAAGACCGGCTTCCATTTGCCCCTGTTCGAGCAGTTCCAAACCCTCGCGATGCGTCATATCGCCGGCACAGCCCGCTAGCACCAGGAACAATACAGCAGCCCGGAACAGCTTCGGTAACCTGGGAATCACCGGAAAAGACTCAAAAGACTCGATTGACTTCGTCATGTCGTTTATTCACTCGTGGCGATCGGAAGATGTTGGTCGATGGACAAGGGAAGGTAACGGATGACCAAAACCGCGTGCTCCACCCGTTCAAGCCGATAGGCCCCAGCAAATTTCTCACCCGCCGACACGGCATAAAACTCGTTATTCTGCACCAGATAGACAACGGTTTTTCCGCCCTCGACTTCTTCGGTCCTGCCCATGTACTGGAATGGCAGCGGGGGCGCCGTCGGTTCCGGCGGTGGCTCAGGTGGTAGCGGCGGTGGAGGGACGTACCAACTTTTCGCCCGAAAAGCATCGATGTCGGTCCCGGCCAATTCGCGCCGCGTCAGGCGTTCCAGATCAAGCGGAGCATCCTCACCAGTAGCGCCTGGAAGTGCCACGGGTGCCATCTGCACATTCCGGACAATGGCCTCGGCGGTTTCCGGAGCATCGATCTCGGCGTGCTCCGCCCAATAACTGGCAGCAACGCTCGCTAGCAGCGCAAAAAGAAGCAATGCTTGCCGCCGCCGCGGAGAAACCCGCACATTGGGTCGGATCATGGTTTTTCCGTTCGAACGTATAGCGTAAGGCGAACCTGTGCATCGACACCGATATCGCCGGCAGCCTGCCGGACGAAGGATGCCCCCTGCAGGGATAGCGCCGGCGTTTCCTGCAAGGATTGCGCGATGAAGCGCCGCAGGCCTGGATAAGCGCCCTTTAGCGGCAAGGTGATCTCGTAGCGGGTCAGTCGCCCCGCCGGCTCTTTGGCAACCCGGTAGTCGCCCTGCGGCAACGTAAGGTTTTCGCGGGCCGCTGCGGCGAACAGGCGCTCCAGCACCACCGGTGCAATGTCGTCATTAGGGAAAAAAGCGTAAAAGGATTCGAGTTGTTCGGTCGGAGTTCGTACAGCAGGAGTCTTATGCAGCGCAACCTGCGTCGTATGCAGTTGCTCGATGCCCGCGCGCTGCGCGGCGATCCGTTCCGCCAGCGGCGCAACCTTTGCAACATACGCCACTCCACAGAGCGCGGCCGTCAGAGCGCTCGCCACCAGCGGGCGACTGAATTCGCGCTGCCAGCGGCGCAAGGACCACAGTATCCGGTGCATTATGGCGTCGACTCCCCTTCCGGGGCTGCATCCGTCGTTACTTCCTCACGGGTGTTACCGGCAACGGCTACGGTCGATGAAGATTCCACCGGCGGCAAGAGCCAGCGGGCGTTGATCGTAACGCGCACCGGGCGCAACGGATCCTGCAGGTTCACCTGGTGGGTCACTAGCCAAGCATCTCTCAACACTGGCGATTGACGTACCTGACGAACATAGGCGAGCATCGCCTCGGCGTCCTTGGCCTCAGCAAGCAGGCGCACCTCACGGCGCTCGGGTTCCGGCTCGCCGCCGGGCGGCGTCCCGTT
>CAZFHE010000167.1:0-3360 GCA_964518615.1 uncultured Dechloromonas sp.
ACAGCGACCCGCTGATTACCCGGCCCATCTCGGTCAATATCCTTCTCGCCCTCTACGAAGCGGCGGAACGGATCGTCGCCGACGCCCAGGCCATCACCATCCCGACCCAGTTGCTCATTTCCGGCGCTGACTGGGTGGTGCACCACGGCCCGCAGCACGATTTTTTCGCCCGCCTGGGAACGACGGAGAAGGAAAAGCACGTTCTCGACGGCTTCTACCACGATACGTTCGGCGAAAAGGATCGCCAGCAAGCCGTCGACAAGGCTCGCGCTTTCATCCTGCGCCAGTTTGCCGCGCCCTGGTCGCGGCCCGATCTGCGCCAGGCGCACCGCCATGGGGCGACATTCGACGAAGCTCGGGAACTCGCCCGCCCGCTGTCGACGCTCAGCCCGAAAGGGCTTTATTGGGCGATCTACCGGGCCAACATGAAACTGGGCGGGCTACTGTCCCAAGGCGTCGCCCTTGGCCACGCCACCGGCTTCGATTCCGGCAGCACGCTCGCCTGCGTTTATCTTAAACCGCCCGCCGGCCTCGGTCCCGTCGGCCGGGCCATCGACCGGCAATATCTGAACGCCATCGGCTGGAAAGGCATTCGCCAGCGCAAGGCGCATATCGAGGAACTGCTGCGCACGGCGCTGGAGCGCTTGCAGAATGAAGGACGCTCCCTGCGCGTTCTCGACATCGCTGCCGGTCATGGCCGTTACGTGCTCGAAGCCCTGGAAACTTGGCAAACTTCGGGCGGCCCGCGCCCCGAATCCATCCTGTTGCGCGATTTCAGCGAACTCAACGTGCGTCAGGGGCAGAGCCTGATCGCCGAAAAGGGCATGACCGACATCGCCCGTTTCGTCCAGGGCGACGCCTTCGACCGCGCCAGCATCGCCGCCGTGTCGCCCAGGCCGACCGTCGGCATCGTCTCCGGCCTCTACGAGCTATTCCCGGATAACGACGCCGTTGCCGCCTCGCTGGCCGGCATGGCCGACGCCATCGAACCCGGCGGCTATCTGATCTACACCGGGCAGCCCTGGCACCCGCAACTGGAATTGATCGCCCGCGCCCTGACCAGCCACCGGGGCGGCCAAGCCTGGGTCATGCGCCGCCGCACCCAGGCGGAAATGGATCAACTGGTAGCCGCCGCCGGTTTCGAGAAAATCGACCAGCGCATTGATGAATGGGGCATTTTCACCGTGTCTCTGGCGCGTCGCTTGGATAAAAACCTCGTCGAGAGTGGAGCGTTGGGGAGTCGAGAGTGACCCCCAGACACAACGCTCGACTCTCCACTCTCGACCCTCGATTTCCCAAAAACGAAAACGCCCGCTGGCTGCCCGCCGCCTTCGGGCGCGGCCTGCTCTGGCTGCTTTTTCTCGGTCCGTTTTTCTTTCTCAGCTACGGTTTCGCCAACCAGCAGGCCGCGCAAACAGCCGCCACCGCCGGCGTCGGCAGCGTCGTTTTCGCCTGGGAACGCGGCATTCCCTTCTGGCCGTGGACCATCATTCCCTACTGGTCAATCGACCTCTTCTACGGCCTCGCCTTTCTCTGCTGCCGCGACCAACGGGCGACCAACGGCCTCGGCTTGCGTCTGTTGAGCGCGCAAATCATCTGCATCGCCTGCTTCCTGCTGTGGCCCTTGCATTTCAGCTTCGCACGGCCGCCGGTCGAGGGCGTTTCCGGCCTGTTGTTCAACGCGCTGGCGAATTTTGATCTGCCCTACAACCAAGCCCCCTCGCTGCATATCGCGCTGCTCGTCATCATCTGGCGGCAGTTCGCCGCGTTTGCCGCCGCCAGCCCCGTGCGCTGGCTGATTCACGCCTGGGCCTTGCTGATTGGCCTCTCGGTACTCACCACCTGGCAGCACCATTTCATCGACGTGCCGACGGGATTCGCCGTCGGGCTGCTCTGCCTCTGGCTCTGGCCGGAGCAAGGCGGCACGCCTTTACGCAAGGCGGCGACGCGCCGTCCCGCGCTGGCCCTGCGCTATCTGTTTGGCGCGGCGCTGATTTTCGCCGCCGCGCTGTTATCAGGTACAGCCCTGGGCGGCATCGGCCTCTTGCTGTGCTGGCCGGCGCTCGCGCTGACGCTGGTGGCCTTCAACTACGCCTGGGCCGGCGCGGCAGGATTTCAGAAGCACGAGGGGCGGCACTCGCTGGCGGCGCGCTGGCTGTTCGCGCCCTACACACTGGCCGCCTGGATCAATTCGCGGCTGTGGACGCGGCGCAATCCCCAGCCCGACCGCATTGCCGGCGATGTCTGGCTCGGACGGCTGCCCACGACAAACGAATTCGCCGCCTGGGCCAAACAGCGCGGCGGCCAGGCGGCGCTGTTCGATCTGACCGCCGAACTGCCCGCCCCCCGCCTGCCGGCGGCTGCCCGCTACACCGGCCTGCCCTGCCTTGACCTGACGCCCGTGTCTGCCGCCAGCCTGGCGGACGCCGTGCGCCAATTGGCGGCGCTGCAACGCGCCCAGCCGGATGGCGCCATCTGGATCGCCTGCGCCCTCGGCGTATCGCGCAGCGCCAGCGTGGCGGCGGCCTGGCTGTGCGCCGCGCCGGAAAAAACGATAACCGTCCAGGAAGCCATCATGCAGCTTCAGTCGGCGCGCCCGCATGTCGTCCTTGGCGCGGAAAGCATCGCCTGCCTCGAAGCATTTCACCGGGGACTCTTTCGCCATGAACATGCCCGCTGAATCCGCTCCCGACCGCGCCCTGGCTCTGCTCGGGCTGGCCCTGTGCGAGGCCGCCGGCCGCATCCATGCCTTGAGCCTTGCCTTGTTGTTGCTCAGCTTCGCTGTCGCCTGGCCTTTCTTGAGCGATACGACATTTGTCTGTCTGTTCAGCCTGGGTTTCGGGCTGGCGTGCAGTCAAGCCTGGCATGCCTGGCGACTCGCTTTTGACCGGCCCATCTTCGCTGCCTGGGCGTGGTTGTCCAAGGAGGACTGCGCACTGGCGCAGCGTGATTTCGATACGGCGCTGCACACGCTGCTGAAAAAAGATGCGCCGGCAGGCCGCGCCATGTCCGAGCGCGTCACGGCGACGCAGCATCTGCATGTGCGCCAGATGATCTCGGTGCTGGGGCAGGCATTGATATTCATCGCGCTACTGATTATTTTGTCCAGCCGCCAATAACAAGGACTCCCCCTTTGATCGAGAAAATTCTCGCCGCCGTCATCTGCAATTTCGCCAAGCTGCTGACCGGCGTTCGCGCCCGCTGGCTGGGTAGCCTGCCCGATGGCCGGGTGCGCGTTTATTACGCCAACCACCGCAGCCACGGCGATTTCGCGCTCATCTGGGCGACGCTCCCAAAGCGTATCCGGGAACGGACGCGGCCGGTGGCCGGGGCCGATTACTGGCTCAAGGGCCGCCTGCG
>CAZFHE010000168.1:0-3085 GCA_964518615.1 uncultured Dechloromonas sp.
GGCCTCCTCGACTATGCCAGCAAGCGCCATCCGCAGCAGCGCCTGCATTTGTCGGTGCAGGGCTCGGCCACCAGTTACGAGGCCATCAATTTTTGCCAGCGCGAGTTTGGCGTTCGCCGCGCGGTGCTGCCGCGGGTGCTGACGCTGGCCCAGGTCGAGCATGTGATTCAGAACACCTCCGTCGAGATCGAGGTATTCGGCTTTGGCAGCCTGTGCGTGATGAATGAGGGCCGCTGCTGGCTGTCGTCCTATGCTTGCGGCGAATCGCCCAATACCGTCGGCGCTTGCTCGCCGGCCAAGTTCGTGAAATGGGACAAGCAGCCGGGGCGCATGGATACGCGCTTGAACGGCATTTTGATCGACCGTTTCGGCGACGACGAGCCGGCTGGTTACCCGACCCTGTGCAAGGGCCGCTTCGAGGTCGAGGGCGAAACCTATTACGCGCTGGAAGAGCCGACCAGCCTCAATGTGCTGCCCATTCTGCCGGAGATCATCAAGATCGGCGTGCGGGCGATCAAGGTCGAGGGCCGCCAGCGCAGCCCGGCTTATGTGACCCAGGTGACGCGCACCTTGCGCGCGGCGCTCGATGCCTTGAAGGACGGCGCGGAGCGCTACCATGTCAAGCCGGCCTGGCAGGCTGAGCTGTCCAAGGTTTCCGAGGGCAGCCAGGCGACGCTGGGCGCTTACAACCGGCCTTGGCGTTGAGGGGCGGGCGATGAAACTCTCTCTAGGCCCCTTGCTCTATTTCTGGCCCAAAGCCGAGGTCATGGATTTTTATGCCGAGATGGCAGAGAACCCGGCGCTCGACATCATCTACGTCGGCGAGGTGGTTTGTTCGCGCCGTCAGCAATTGCGCACCAGCGACTGGATTGGGCTTGCCCGCGATCTGACCGACGCCGGCAAGGAAGTTGTTGTCTCGGCCCAGGCCCTGCTCGAATCGGAAAGCGATCTGAAGGCGCTGCGCCGCCTGATCGACGAGGCGGGCTGCCGGATCGAGGTCAATGACCTGGGCGCGGTCAATCTCGTGCATGACCGCGCGCAGTTGGGTGGTTTCGTGGCCGGCCCTCACCTCAATATCTACAACGAAACGACGCTCAATACCTTCGCCCGCTATGGCATGAAGCGCTGGGTGCCGCCGCTGGAAGCGCCGCGCGCGCTGATCGAGACGCTGCATCAAAGCCGTCCGGCCGGCGTCGAAACCGAGGTGTTCGCCTTCGGCAAAATCGCCCTGGCCTTCTCGGCGCGCTGCTTCACGGCCCGCCATTACGAGCTGAACAAGGATGATTGCCAGTTCAAGTGCCTGGACCATGCGGAAGGGCTGACGCTGAAAACGCGCGAAGGCCAGGATTTCCTGACCATCAACGGCATCCAGACCATGTCGGCGCAAAGCTACAATCTCTTGAACGAAATGCCCGACATGCTGGCCATGGGCATCGACATCGTCCGGCTCAGTCCGCAGCAGCAGTACATGCCGGCGATCATCGCAGCCTTTGATGCCGCGCGGCGCGGCGAAGCGGTGGCGGTCGACAGCAGCGGCTGGAATGCCAGCGGCCTGGTCGACGGCTACTGGTTCGGCGAGGCCGGCATCATCCAGCGCCACATCTAAGCCAAACCGGGAGTCTGATCATGAATGCCATCATCTCCATTCCCAAGTTCCGCCTGCCATCCTTCGTCGCTCGCGTGGGTCAGCGGCTGCCGCAGTGGCCGCATGCGCTGGCCTTGGTCGCCGCCCTCAACGCGGCGCTGAAAATGAAGCTCCTGCCGGAAAGCGAACTGGCCCTGCTCGAAAACAAGCTCTTTTGCGTGCGGGTCAAGGATACCGGCGGCGAAGCCACTTACACCTTCCGCGATGGCCTGTTCCGCCCGGTCTTTCGTCCAGATCGCGAGCCCGATCTGGCTTTTGCCGCCAACCTGTCCGCCTATCTGCAATTGCTCGCCCGCCAGGAAGATCCGGATACGCTGTTTTTCAGCCGCGACCTGGAGGTTACCGGCGACACCGAGCTGGGCCTCGTGGTCAAGAATATGCTCGACGCGGTCGAATGGCCGCACCTGCCGCTGATCGGTAGCCACTGAGCGCGGCGATTCCTGGCAAGCGCGCTCGCCGGACAACATTCGCCAATAAAAAACGGGAGGCCTTGGCCTCCCGTTTTTCGTGGCTGGGTTTTCTGACTCAGCCTGACTCAGCCCGGCTCAGGCTTTTTTCGGGGCATCCAGACGGAACTTCACGTAACCGCCCGGCGCGGGCTCGATGACCTTCAGCGTGCCGGCCTCGGGCTGGCGGGCCTTGACCTGGGCCGAGCCGCCCGGCAGCGCGGTGACCCATTGGTGCCAGTGGGTCCACCATGAGCCTGCATTCTGCGTGGCGCCGGCCAGGAAGTCTTCCGGGCTTTCCGGCAGATTGCCGTCGGTGGCTTCATTGGTCCAGTAGCCGTACTTGTTGGCGACCGGCGGATTGACGATGCCGGCAATATGGCCGGAGCCGCCGAGCACGAACTTGGTCGGGCCGGAGGGCAGGCGCGCGCCCATGTAGGTGCTCTTCCAGGGCGCGATGTGATCCTCGATGGTAGAGATGAAGTAGCACGGGGTCTTGACCTTGCCGATGTCGATCTTGACGCCGCCGATGGTGAGGCCGCCCGGATCCTTCAGCTTGTTGGCCAGATACATGTTGCGCAGGTAGTAGCTGTGCATTGCCGCCGGCATGCGCGTCGAGTCGGAGTTCCAGTACAAGAGGTCGAAGGGGAAGGGGTCCTTGCCCATCAGGTAGTTGTTGACCACGAAGGACCAGATCAGGTCGTTGGCGCGCAGCATGTTGAAGGTGGTGGCCATTTCCGCCCCTTCCAGGAAGCCGCGCTCGTTCATCCGCTTTTCGAGGCCGGAAACCGCGCCCTCGTCGAGGAAAACGCCCAGTTCGCCCGGCTCGGAAAAGTCGATCATGGTGGTGAAGAAGGTCGCGGAATTGACGCGATGGTCTTTCTTCGCGGCCATCCAGGCCAGCGTGGTCATCAGGAGCGTGCCGCCCAGGCAGTAGCCGGCCATGTTGACGCTGTCCTCACCGGTCTGGAGGCAAACCTGTTTGACGGCTTCG
>CAZFHE010000169.1:0-9043 GCA_964518615.1 uncultured Dechloromonas sp.
GGCAGACGGCCCCATGGACGGGGCGCTCTTTTTGGCCTATGTGCGCACCTTTCTGTGCCCGAGCTTACGGCCCGGCGACATTGTCATCGCCGACAACCTTTCCAGTCACAAGGTCGCAGGCGTGCGCGAAGCCATTGAGGCGGCGGGGGCCACGATCTGTTACCTGCCGCCCTATTCTCCTGATCTGAATCCCATCGAGAAGCTCTTCTCCAAGCTCAAAACCCTGCTACGAAGGGCGGCCATGCGGACCGCCGACGCCCTCTGGAATCACATTGGAAGCCTGCTCGATGCCTTCTCGCCAGAAGAGTGCAGAAACTACTTCACGTCTTCAGGATATGTAAGTATTTAAATCGAAAACGCTCTAGCCAGCCGACTTCCCCCGGCCCGTCTGCGTTGCTCGGCGCTCCACATGGGGCCCAAAGGCGTCGCAGCTCGACAGCCAAGGCTGAATCGGGCCTTCAGGTGATTGCCCTGGAGCCCGGGGAGGGCGCGCCGCTCTGGCGGCGCTTGCCATGCCGGACAAGACGCCAGGCCTCGGGTTTACAGCTTCTCGTAAAGCCCGATCGTGATTTCTATTTCTTCAAGAATCCGCTCGCTGGTCGTCGCCACCGTCAGCGTCTGCCGCTTGTTGTCGCCGCTGGCTTTCTGGTTCAGGGCATGCTCGAAGAACATCCACTGCTGCGCGACCAGTTCCAGGCTTTCCTTGATCTGCTGGGTATTGGACGGCGACTTGTTCAATTCCTGCAAGGCATCGACGAAATCCTTGCGGGCGGCAGCCAGATCGGCCGCGCTGCGCTGGTCGGCCACCCCCCAGGCCATGGCCTGATAGAGCTTGGCCATGCGCTGCGAGCGCATGCGCACGAGGCCGGAGAGATTGACCAGACGAGCGGCGGTGGTCCCCGAAAATTTTTCGAGCTGCACCGTCCCCTGGTGGGCGATGGCCAGCACCTCATCGGAAAGCGCCAGCGCCTTGCGCCCATTTTCCTGCGAGGGCGCGCTGCCGAGCAGCACATCCTTATAGGCGATCCAGGCGGTTTCGAGTTTCAGATAGGTGCTCTTGATTTCCGGCGTTGGCGCGTAACTCTTGAGCTCGACCAACTGGCGGTCGAAGGTGGCGACCGAATTATCCAGTATCCGCCTGCTGCGGTCGGTCTCGACCTGCATGCCGATCTGAAAATAGGCCCTGGCCATGCGCTGCGACAACATGCGCTGCCGCCCGGCCTTGTTGATCGCCGTGTTGATGTCGGTGATCTGCGCCAAGGCCTCGCCGCCAGCCAAGACCAGAACCAATGCACAAAGCATGCTGGACAAGGCTTTCATATCCCCCCCGCGGATGTTTCATGGAAATCATGCGAGGGTAGCGAGGGCGAAATACCGAATCCATGATCAGAATCAACTCTCGCTGATCATGCGGTTGCCGGCTTTGCTTTTGCCGGCAATAGCGCCGGCCTGCGCCGGATCAGGGCAATTGGGTCAGGTAATGGGCAATGGCCTTGATGTCGTCGTTTTTCAGCGATGAGGTGGCAATGGCCATCAGCTTGTCATTTCGGATGCCCGTGCCGTCGCGGTAACGCTGGAGGCTGGACTGGAGATAGGGCACCTGCTGCCCGGCCAGACGCGGATAAAGCTCCCCGCCGTAGGCTCGCTCGCCATGGCAGCGCGCGCACAGCTTGGTAAACAACACCTTGCCGCGCGCCGCCAGGGCGGCATTGGCGGGCGAGGGCGGCGAGGGCTGGCTGGCGTAAAAGTGGGCGGTCTGCAGACGCTCTTCTTCCTTGAGCACCTTGATCAATCCTTGCATGAACTGGTTCGTGCGCTCGCCGCTGCCGAATTTGCGAATCTGTTCCAGCAGATAGGCGGGATTCTGGCCGGCCAGATTGGGCACGTCGGGAATCGTGCTCACGCCATTCTCGCCGTGGCAATTGGCGCAGAAAGCCGTCAACTGCTTGCCGGCATCGACGGCCTGGCGAAGCGCCACCGGATCATTCGCAATGGCGTTCAGGCGCTCCTGCGGCGATGGCGTCTGGGCAAATACCGAAGCGGAAAATAACAGGCCAGCCATCACCAGCAACGAGCGCATCGCAAACCCCTACAAAATGATTAACCGTTTAATCATTATGCCGTACCCCCTACCGTCAGTCCATCAATACGCAACGTGGGTTGTCCGACGCCGACCGGCACGCTTTGCCCATCCTTGCCGCAGGTGCCGACGCCGGGATCGAGGCGTAGGTCATTGCCTATCATCGAAATCCGGGTCATCGCGTCGGGGCCGTTGCCGATCAGGGTCGCCCCCTTGATGGGCCGGGTGATCTTGCCGTTTTCGATCAGATAGGCCTCGCTCATCGAGAACACGAACTTGCCGCTGGTGATATCCACCTGGCCGCCGCCGAAATTCACGGCGTAGATGCCCTTCTTGACCGAAGCGATGATTTCTTGCGGATCGTGCGGGCCGGCCAGCATCATGGTATTGGTCATGCGCGGCAGCGGCAGGTGGGCGAAGGATTCGCGCCGCCCGTTGCCGGTTGGATCGACGCCCATCAGCCGGGCGTTGAGACTGTCTTGCAGATAGCCCTTGAGAATGCCGTCCTCGATCAGCACGGTGCGCCGGGTCGGGTTGCCCTCGTCGTCGATATTCAGGGAGCCGCGGCGATTGGCAATCGTGCCGTCGTCAATGACGGTCACGCCCTTGGCGGCGACGCGCTGACCGACGCGGCCCGTGAAGGCCGAGCTGCCCTTGCGATTGAAATCGCCTTCCAGGCCGTGGCCCACCGCCTCGTGAAGCAGAATGCCGGGCCAGCCGGAGCCGAGCACGACGGTCATCTGGCCGGCCGGCGCGGCATCGGCATGGAGATTGGTGAGGGCCTGGTGCACCGCTTCGCCGGCATAGCGGCGCAGCGCTTCGTCGTCGAAATAGGCGAAATCGAAGCGGCCGCCGCCGCCGGCCGACCCCTGCTCGCGCCGCCCCGCTTCCTCGACGATGACCGAAATCGAGCAACGCACCAGCGGCCGGACATCGGCCGCCAGCCGGCCATCGGAACCGGCCACCAGCACCACTTCGTATTCGCCGGCGAGCGAGGCCATGACCTGAACGACGCGCGGATCGGCGGCGCGGGCGAAGCTTTCCAGGCGCTCCAGCAAGGCGACCTTGGCCGCCGCCGGCAGCGAGGCGATGGGATCGTGCGGCACATACAAGAGCGGGCTGTCGGGGCCGTGCTTCAGGATGGGCGCTGGCCTTTCCTGACCGGCGGCGGCGATGGCGCGGACGGCCCCGGCGGCGTCGCCCAGCGCCCGGGCGCTGATATCGTCGGAGTAGGCGAAGGCCGTCTTTTCGCCGGCAATGGCGCGCACGCCGACGCCCTGGTCGATATTGAAGCTGCCCGATTTGACAATGCCCTCGTCGAGGCTCCAGGCCTCGGAACGCGCATACTGAAAATAGAGATCGGCGTAATCGACCTGATGGGTCAGGATCTGGCCAAAAGTGCGCGACAGATCGGCCTCACTGAGGGCAAAGGGTTCGAGCAACAGGGATTCGGCTTGCGCCAGGATGTTGGAATTCATCGGGACTCCGGAAAATTCAATAATCAGCGCCCTCTCCCCCAGCCCCTCTCCCATGAATGGGAGAGGGGAGGCCAAGGCCTCCTCTCGCCCGCTTGCGGGAAAGAGGCCAGGGGAGAGGGCGAAACTCAAATAAACAACGCGTTCTTGCTCGCAATACCGCTTACAGCTTGCGATGCGCCAGCGCCGGCAGGCTCTGGCGGATTTCGGCGATGCGCGCATGGTCGAGATCGGCGATGGCGATGCCCTGCCCTTTCATTTTGCGGTCGAGAATCTCGCCCCAGGGATCGACGATCATGCTATTGCCGTGCGTCATCCGGCCGCTTTCGTGACGCCCGCCCTGGGCCGCCGCCAGCACATAGCACTGGTTCTCGATGGCCCGGGCGCGCAGCAGGATTTCCCAGTGAGCGCGGCCGGTGGTGTCGGTAAAGGCGGCCGGAACCAGGATCAGATCGACCGGCGCCAGCGCCCGGTACATCTCGGGAAAGCGCAAATCGTAACAAATGGACAGGGCGATGCGGCCAAAAGGCGTGGCAAGCGCTACCGGCTGATCGCCAGCCTCGATGAAGGCCGACTCGTCGTAACGCTCCTCGCCCTTGGCAAAACCGAACAGGTGCAGCTTGTCGTAGCGCGCAACGCACGCGCCGCCGGCATCGTAGACCAGGGTTGCGTTGCGCATCTTGTCTGGCGTTCTGCCCGTCAAGGGAAGCGAACCCGCGACGATCCACACGCCATGGCGCGCCGCGCTTTCCGCCAGCCAGTCCTGCACCGGGCCGCTGCCAAAATGCTCGCGGGCGCGAACGCGGTCGGCATCGACATTGCCGATGATGGGAAAGTACTCGGGCAACACCAGGAATTGCGCCCCTTGGTCGACGGCCTCGGCAACCAGCCGGGCGGCGGCCCGCAGATTATCCTCGACCCGGGGGCCGGAAATCATTTGCAAGGCGGCGATACGGCAATTCTGCGGATTCATGGGCGGGAGCCTGCTTGGGGGGTGGCCTGGGGGCTTGCGTGGGTTTCTTCATTCTGGCCCAGTGGATTGATCTGCGGATCGCTCCAGGTTCCGGTGACGTGGTAGCGGTAACTGATCAGGCGATTGAGCGGCCCCTTGAGCACCGTGTTGGCCGCCAGTACCGCCGCGCCCACCACCGGATTGACCAGGGCGGCGGCGCCGACGGCGGCAAGGCTGCCGACTTCCGGGCGAACCACGACGCGCAAATCCTGGGTTTCCTCGCGCAGATCGGTGTCGCCTTCTATCTCGATCTGCGCCGCCGGCCCATTGATGCGCAGCGGCCCGACGGTGCGCATCATGCCGTGGTCAATGGAAAGATGGCTGTCGATGCTGTCGAAGGCCAGACCCTCGCTGAAAATGTCGCGAAAATCGAGGGACAGCCGGCGCGGCAAGGATTGTAGCGAAATGAGGCCCAGCAGCTTGCCGACCCCGGGGTCGATCTGGTTGAACTGGCCGCTCTTGGCGCTGACGCGCATTTGCCCGCCCAGCGAGGGGTAGTGGACGCCGGTCGGCGGCCCCTGCCACTGGAGGCTGCCGGACAAGCTCGCCGTGCCTCGGCGAACCGCGTCGGCGTGGCCGAGGCGATTGAGCAATTTGCCGATATTGCGGGCATTGAGCTCGAACTCCAACTGCGTCTGGTGACGGCCGCCGGTATTGGCCCAGACGCCCTTGCCATTCAGCGCGCCGTCCGGATTCTGCAAGCTCAACTGCTCCATGCGCCAAGCGCCGGGGTCGTTGCTGGCCTTCAATTCAAGACGGCCAAGCGCCATGTCGCCGATGTGGAAATCATCCACCACCAGATTCATGCCGGGCAGGCTGTTGATCGGGCCATCGCCCGTCGGCGCGCCTTCGGTCGCCGCCGGACGGAGCATCAGGCGGCGCAGGCGGCCCTCGATCCAGCCTCCCTGCCCCCCCGGCCCTCCCAGCCCACTCTCGCCGCCGCGCCAGAAGAGATCGCCCCTCGCCTCGTCGGCATCAATGGCGGCCCGCCAGCCGCCATTGGCCGCTTGCAGATTGAGATTGACCCGGTGATAGTCGCTCCCCATCAGGCGCAGTAGCGGCGTCGCCACGACGACCTGGGAAAGCGCCAGGCCGCCCCCGGCCGCGCCCCCCCCTTGCGGCAAGAGCGCGCGCCAGGCGTCCACGTCCAGGCGCGGCGCGGCGATGCGAACGGCCAGCCCCTTGTCCGGCAGCTTGGCATCGCCCTCGCCCAGCGCCACCGCGCCCCGCTCCAGGACGCCATCGCGTTGCACCACCGTGGCGCGGGCCAGCGCGCCGAGACTGACGCGAGTCTCTTCGCGGCCGCCCTCCTGGGCGCTGCGTTCGATGCGTAGCGGCAGCGGCGCGCTCGCCGCCTTGGCAAAGGGCTCGGGCAAGGAGGATGCGATGCCGATGAGATCGGACTGGATCAAGAGCTCGGCCTTGCGCTTGCGTATGCCGATATCGGCCCGCCAGGCGCTGCCGCCGCTCAAACGATCGAGCAGCGGCCAGCCGAAATGCCGGCTCAATTCGGCGACGGCGGCAGTGCCGCCCGCCTTGATCTCGACCTTGTCGCCTGAATTGCGAATCTGAACCTTGAGCGGCCCGCCGAACGCCCGGCCGGCGATTTCCGGGGTGCTGATGCTCGCCTCCGTAAAAGCGAGCTGGCCATTGACCTGGGTCAGCGGCGGCAGGCCGGCTAGCAGTTCCAGTTCGTTGTTCTGGAAACGATAACGGCCGCGCACGCGGGCATCGTCGATATGCCCCAAGGGCAGGTCGAGTTCCAGATCGAGGCGGCCATCGCCCTTGGCCCGCATGTCCTCGGTGAAACGGTCGATGCTATCCGCCACCGGGCTTTGCTCGATGAATTTGAGGAATTCGCCGGTCGGTCCGTTGACGAGGCCGCGCACCAGCAGCATTTCCTCGTCGGCTTCAAAATCGGGAATGACGGCGCTCACCTCGGAGAGCCGGGCGCCGAGAATGCGGCCGCTCCTGGCGGCAATCCGCATGCCGACGCCGAATTCCATATCGGCGTCGATGCCGTCGATAAAGGGCCAGCCATCGGCATAGTCCAGGCGGACGCCGGCGGCCTTGGCGGTAATGCGGAACTTGCCGCTCTTGGCGTCTCGGAAAGGAAAATCGGCCAGATTGCCCTTGAGAACCAGCTTGGCGTCAGAGGCGCGGCCGGCGGCGATGCCGCTGCGCAGCCAGTCGCGGACATCGGCGCTGACGGCATGCGGCAGATAGCGCCAGACGGCCCGCCCGTCGGCGCGAGACAGCGTGGCCTGCAAGTCGATGACGCCCGGCCCGTCGCCATGGAAGCGATAAACGCCGCGCGCTTCGCCCGCGGCATCGGGACTGGCGAAATCGAGCCGCGACAAGCGAAGCTCGATGCCGCCGCCATCCATCGTCCAGCGCGCATTGGCGCGCAAGCTATCGAAGGCGATATCCGGTTCGGGAAATACCGCCGGCAGCGACAGGGTCGAGCGCTTGGCATCGAGCGTCAAATCGCCGCCCTTCTCGCTCAAGTCGATGCGACCGTTTAATCCGCTCGCGCCGGGAAACGCGCCGCCGGGCAGCATGCCCAGGCCGGAGAAGGCGGCCTGCAAGGCGTAGCGTTTCAGCGCGCCCTCCTCGATCCCCCAACTCGCGCGCAATTCGGAAACCTGCCCCTGAGGCCGGTGCTGGCGCAGCAACTGGCGGCCCTCCCCGGTCAGCGGCAGATGCTCGGAGAGCGCCGCGAGCGCGCCGAGATCGAGAAAGCTCGCGCTGGCATTGCCGTCGATCCGGCGAGCATCCGGCGTCTCCCGCCAGGCGACAGAAAAATCGGTCGGCGCGACGCGCAGGCCCTGCCGGGTCAGGAGTTCGAGCTTCTTCCCGCGGAGCGACCATTCGCCGGTCTTGTACGCCCCTTCGAGGCGGCCGCGCAGGCTGTCCAGATCGAGTTCGGCCAGATCCGGCGTTAAGCGCAGGCGCAAATCTTCGAGCGCCAGATCGGCGGTCAGCGCGCCGCCGCCATGGGCCAGCTCGCCCCAGACGCGCAGCGCGCCGCGCCCTTGCGGCAGGTCGACGGGGTAATCGACCCAGGCCCGCCAGCCCGCGAGATCGGCATAGTCGAGCTGGACGAAGAGCTTGCCGGCCAGTGTCTCGAAGGCCTCGCCGGGGCTGCCGATCATTTCGCCGCGAATATCGAGGCGATCGGCCAGCGCCGCCGGCGGCGCCGCCGACAGGCCAAAACGGTGGCTGCGCCCGCGATTGTCGAGGGCGAACTGAACGTCCTCCAGAAGCAGGGGGGGCGCATCGCGCAATTGATCGTCCCAGACGATGGTCGCATCGCGGATGCGGATGCGCTTTTGCGCCAGCGCCCAATCGACGAAACCGGAATCGTCGTCGGCACTCGCCAACATGCCGGCCACGGTGATCTGCCCTTCGCCATCGCGCCGGACTTGCAGCACCGGCCCGTCGAAGGCGAGCAGCGCCAGCACCGGCTGCCCGCGCCATAGCGAATGCCAGGAGAGGACGCCTTCGACGCGGGCCAGGGTAAAGCTCGGTTCGCCATCGGCATCGAGCAGGCGCACATCGTCGAGTATCAGGTCGGGGTTCAGTCCCTGCCAGCGGGCGGCGATCTGGCCGATGCTGACCTCCTGGCCGACGACGCGGCTGGAGGCCTGTTCGATCTCCGCCTTGTAGTCGCCAATCTGCGGCAGGATGGCGTAGCGCAGCAGCAGCACCCCCAGCACGATCAACAGCCAGGCGATGAAGAGGGTCCAGCCAAACAGCCGGAGAGCGCGCCGCACGGCGGGCCGGAACCACACCGGCCATAGCCAGTGCAGGCGATGATAGACGGCGGCGCGAAGCTCCGACGGACGAGCCGCCGAGGAGGAAGGGGCGGATTCAGTCACGCGGTCGGCCGTTTTGCCAGAAGGCTTGATGGATCACTACAATCACAAAATTCAAAGAATCCATTTTATCCTTTTCGGCCCCGCCGCCGCGCGAGCATTTATGACTCCCCTCCCCGATCCCCGCTGGCAGCGCGCGCTCGAGCACAGCCGCTACCTTGGCAATCTCTTGCGAGCCCGCCCCGAACTCGGCGCGGAACTGGCCGCCGTCTGGCAATCGCCATTGAGCGAAGATCAATTGCTAGCGCCGCTAAACGCCGCTTTCGCCGACGACGCCGCGATGAAGGCGGGGCTGCGCCGCTTGCGCCAGCGGGCCATGGCCCATATCGCGCTGCGCGATCTGTGCGGCTTGGCGCCCCTTTCCGAAGTGGTGGAAAGCATGACGCTCCTGGCCGAAATCACCACCAATTACGCCCTGGACTACCATCACCGCCAGCTCGCCGCCCTCCACGGCGAGCCGCTCGACCCCGCCGGACGGGCGCAACGCCTGTTGATCATCGGCATGGGCAAGCTCGGCGGGCGCGAATTGAATGTCTCTTCCGATGTCGATTACATCTTCGTCTACCCCGAGGAAGGCGAAACGGCCGGGCCGAAGCCG
>CAZFHE010000170.1:0-3645 GCA_964518615.1 uncultured Dechloromonas sp.
ACCCGCCGCAACTGGGGCCGATCCAGATCACGGTGAATCTGAACGGCGACCAGGCCCATATCGCTTTTGCCTCGCCGCACGCCGAGGTGCGCCAAGCGATCGAGGGCGCGATGCCGCAATTGAGGGACATGCTGTCCGCGGCCGGCATCAATCTCGGCCAGGCCAATGTCGGCCCCAATCTCCAGCAGCAGCAAGGCGACACGCCGTTTGGCAACGCGGAGGCAAAGCGTTTCGCGGATGAAAACGCTATACTGCCGGCCAATGAGAAAGAGGCGAGCGCAGGCGGCGCAACCATTGTGCAGCGTGGCCGCGGCCTGGTCGACCTGTTCGCCTGAACCCGCCGGAACGAATTAACGAGGAGTCACGATGGCCAAGGAAGCCAAGGGGGCTGATGAGGGCAGCCCAGCGCCGAGAAACCAGGGCAAGAAGCTTCTGATCATCATCATTCTGGCGCTGCTGCTGATCCTGGTCGGCGGCGCGCTCGGCGTTGGCTTGTACATGAGCAACCACGGGGCCGACGAGGACGAGGAATACGCCGAGGAGCCGGTCAAGCCCAAAAAAGCCGCGGCGCGGCCCGTGTTCGTCAATCTCGAACCCTTCATCGTCAATCTGGCGCCGGAGACGGGCGATCAGTACTTGCAGGTTGGCCTCTCGCTCGAAGTCGAGGATTCCGCCACCGATGCCACGCTGAAAGCCCTGATGCCGCGCATCCGCAATGACATCACGCTGCTGCTGTCGTCGAAAAAAGCTTCCGAATTGGTGACCAAGGAGGGCAAGGAGCAACTGGCGCGCGCGCTCAAGGACGAAATCAATCTCGCCATCTTGCCGCAGACGCGGGGCAAGACGCCCGTCCACGGCCCGATACAAGCGGTTTTGTTCACCTCCTTCATCATCCAGTAAGGCGCATGGCCAGCGACTTTCTCTCTCAGGACGAGGTCGATGCGCTGTTGAAGGGCGTCACCGGGGAGACGGACGAGCCCGATGAGCACGAAGGTCCCGGCGGAGAAGTTCGCCCCTACAACATCGGCACCCAGGAGCGCATCGTCCGCGGCCGGATGCCGACCCTGGAACTGGTCAACGAGCGCTTCGCCCGCTATCTGCGCATCGGACTCTTCAATTACATGCACCGCAATGCCGAGATTTCGGTCGGCCCGATCCGCGTGCAGAAATACAGCGAATTCATCCGCAATCTGGTCGTGCCGACCAATCTCAACCTGGTCGTGGCCAAGCCCTTGCGCGGCACCTCCTTGTTCGTCTTCGACCCCAACCTGGTGTTTCTGGTCGTCGACAACATGTTCGGCGGCGACGGCCGCTTCCATACCCGGGTCGAGGGCCGCGACTTCACCGCCACCGAGCAGCGCATCATCCAGGGCCTGCTCGGCGTCGTGTTCACCGAGTACAGCAAGTCGTGGAAGCCGGTGTACGACATCCAGTTCCAGTACGTGCGCTCGGAAATGAACTCGCAGTTCGCCAACATCGCCACGCCATCGGAAATTGTCGTCTCGACCACGTTTACGCTGGAATTCGGCGGCGCCACGGCGGATATGCACATCTGCTTCCCCTACTCGATGCTCGAACCCATCCGCGATCTGCTCTACAGTTCCATGCAGAGCGATCAATTGTCCTCGGACAAGCGCTGGATCGTCACGCTGCGCAAGCAATTGCAAGGGGCGGAAGTGGAAATCGTCGCCCAGCTCGGCCAGGGCCGCATCACCCTCGGGCAGATTCTGGCGCTCAAGACCGGCGACGTCATACCGATTCAAATCCCGCAGCACATCGAAGCCCTGGTCGACGATGTGCCGCTGATGGAATGTTCCTACGGCCAGCAAAATGGCCAGTACGCATTGAAGGTCGAACGATTCATCGCCGCATCGTCCGACACGCCGGCCGCCGAGCCTGCGATGGGAGAAAAACATGGCTGACGAAATGGAAAACCTCTCAAACCCGGCCGTCGAGGACGACGGCCAGATCAGCGACGACGACTGGGCCGCCGCCATGGCCGAACAGGCCGACGCCGACGCGGCGCCGGCCCATCAGCCGGCCGATATTTTTCCATCCTTCGCCTCGCCCGATGGCGCCGGCGGGATGATGAACGAACTCGACATGATCCTCGACATCCCGGTCCAGATCACCGTCGAGCTCGGGCGCACCAAGATCACCATCAAGAATCTGCTGCAACTGGCGCACGGCTCGGTGGTCGAGCTCGACGCCATGGCGGGCGAACCGATGGACGTGCTGGTCAATGGCACCCTCATCGCCCAGGGCGAAGTGGTGGTCGTCAATGACAAATTCGGCATTCGCCTGACGGACATCATCACGCCCACGGAACGGATGCGCAAACTCAACCGCTGATCGAGGTCGCGGACGGCAATTTCCCGGTTTAAGATAGCGCCCTGACCATCTCTTGTGACGGGACACCCTCCTTGCCGCGCATCGTCTCCCTGCTTTCTCCCCTGCCGCTTGCCCTGACATTTCCGCGTTGGGCGCTCGCCGCCGAGACAAGCGCCCCCGGCATATCCGCCACCTCCTATGTGCAGGCCACCCTGGCGCTGGCCCTCATCGTTTCCCTGCTGATCGGGGCCGCCTGGCTTGCGCGCAAGGTCAGCGGCGGCAAGGGCTTTGGTCAGGGCGGCATGCGCGTCATTGGCGGCGTCGCGCTGGGGCCGCGCGAGCGCATCGTGCTGCGCGAAGTCGGCGAGGAATGGCTGGTGGTCGGCATTGTCCCCGGCCAGATTCGCACCCTGCACCGCCTGGCCAAGGGCGAACTGCCGAGCCCCGAGGCGGCGGGCCAGCGCCCATTCGCCCAATGGCTGCACAGCATCAGCGAGCGGCGGACACATGCTTAGGGAACTCGCCGTGGGCATGACCGGGCGCTTTGACAGGCGCTTCTTCGCCCTCCTCGCCCTGCTGTTGCCGGCAGGCCTCGCCCTGGCCCAGGCCGGCGGCCTGCCCGCCATCAACAGCGCGCCGTCCGCCGGGGGCGGCACGACCTACTCGCTGACCATCGAGACGCTCCTCTTCCTGACGGCGCTGACTTTCATTCCGGCCCTGGTGCTGATGATGTCCGGCTTTACCCGCATCGTGATCGTGCTCTCGCTATTGCGCCACGCGCTGGGCACCCAGACCACGCCGCCCAGCCAGGTGGTGATCGGCCTGTCGCTGTTTCTCACCTTTTTCGTCATGAGCCCGGTGCTCGACCGCGTCTATACCGAAGCCTATCTGCCGCTGTCGGAAAACCGCATCAATGTGATGCAGGCGGCCGAGCGGGCGGCGATTCCGCTGCGCGGCTTCATGCTGAAGCAGACGCGCGAATCGGATCTCGCGCTCTTCGCCGGCATCGCCAAGGCCGAGCGTTTCGAGACGCCGGACGATATCCCGCTGCGCGTGCTGGTGCCGGCCTTCGTGATCAGCGAATTGAAAACCGCCTTTCAGATCGGCTTCATCCTGTTCATTCCCTTCCTGGTCATCGACATGGTGGTGGCCAGCATGCTGATGTCGATGGGCATGATGATGATGTCGCCCATCATGGTCGCCCTGCCCTTCAAGCTGATGCTCTTCGTGCTGGTCGACGGCTGGCATCTGGTGATCGGCTCGCTGATGCAGAGTTTCACGCCATGACGCCCGATAGCGTCATGGAAATCGGCC
>CAZFHE010000171.1:0-12220 GCA_964518615.1 uncultured Dechloromonas sp.
ATTACAAATCAACTGCACGACCTTCATGCTACGGGGGCCCGCCGCATCGGGGCGCGATTATAGCCCGAACGATCACCATTCGACATGAGTACGCCCAACACACCCTTCGACATCGCGCGGGAAACCCTGCGGCAACTGGCCACTCGGCGCATTCCGCCGACGCCGGACAATTATCAGACGCTGTATCAGAAAATCGCCGGCATCAAGCCGGGCGGCGGCGGCGCGTTTCCGGGCAAGCTCTTGCGCTCGCTCAATAGCGACCTGCCCAAATCCACGCCGGACCAGTTGCGCGTGGCCCGCCTTCTCGAAGAGGCCGTCAAGGCGGAAAACTGGGAGGATTACAAGGCGCATCTCTTGGAATTCATCGCGGCCCTGACGGAACAACAGAAATTGCAGTGGGCCGAACTCATCGGCGATTTGTTCAAGCAATGGGAAGCCCGGCACAGCGGCCTTACCGCCGCCCGCAAACGGGAGGCGCTGGAGCATGTATTGAGCGGCAGCGGCGCCAATCCGGAAACTCTGTACAAGCGCCTGGGCGGTTTGCTGCGCTCCTGGAGCCAGGGGCGCGAGGCGGAAGCCGCCGCCCCCTTGGCGGAGGAAGCGCAAGCGCCCATCGTCGAGGCCCTTCCCGTCGCGGCTGGCGATAATTTGCTGCCCGAATTGCGCCAGTTGTTCGCCTTCACGCTGGAGACGGCAATCGCCACGCAGCTGGTGGAAAACCCGCAACTGACCCGCGATGCCAAGGCGCTCGCCAACGATATCCGGAGCGCCCAAAGCAGCGGGCAATTGCAGCAATTCCTGACGCGCCTCAAACGCTTTGCCTTCAAGCTCGAATTGCTGGCCAAGGATCAGGCCGAATTGCGCAACAGCCTGCTTGGCCTCTTGCGTCTCCTGGTCGAGAACATCAACGAACTGATTCTCGATGACCGCTGGCTGCATGGGCAAATCGACGTGGTCCGCGGACTGATCGACAAGCCCTTGTCGCAGCGAACCATCGAGGATGCCGAACAGCGCCTCAAAGAAGTCCTGTTCAAGCAAAGCCAGCTGAAAACCAGCCTGCTCGGCGCTCAGGAGGCCATCAAGCAGATGCTGGCCGGCTTTGTCGACCATCTGGCCGATTTTGCCGACGCAACATCGGACTACCACGACAAGATCGAAGCCTGCGCCGCGAAAATCACCGCCGCCGACGACATCACCGCGCTGGAAAACGTGCTCGGCGAGGTCATGCGGGAAACCCGGACCATACAGATCAACGCGCTGCGCTCGCGCGACGAATTGCGCGCCACCCAGCGTGAGGTTCTGGAATCGCAGGAGCGCATCCGGCAGCTGGAGCGCGAACTGGAGGCGACCAGCGACCTGGTCCGCTACGACCAATTGTGCGGCGTCCTCAACCGGCGCGGCCTCGAAGACATGTTCGCCAAGGAAGCGGCGCGCGCCAGCCGGCGGCAGACGCCCCTGTGCGTGGCTCTCCTCGACATCGACAATTTCAAGCAACTCAACGACTCGATGGGCCATGATGTCGGCGACCAGGCCCTGATCCATCTGGCCCGGCTGTGCCGCGACACCCTGCGCCCCCAGGACGCGGTCGCCCGCTACGGCGGCGAGGAATTCGTCATCCTGCTGCCGGAAACCCAGCTCGGCGACGCGGTGACGGTCTTGAGCCGCTTGCAGCGCGAATTGACCAAGAGATTCTTCATGCACAACAACGACAAGGTATTGATCACTTTCAGCGCCGGCGTCACCGAATGCACCGCCGCCGACGACCAGCACAGCGCCGTCAAGCGCGCCGACAGCGCCATGTACCAAGCCAAAGAGGCCGGCAAGAACCAGGTGGTCGCCGCATGAAGGCCGTCATTCTGGCCGGCGGCCTGGGCACCCGGATCAGCGAGGAATCGCACCTGAACCCCAAGCCGATGGTCGAGATCGGCGGCAAGCCCATCATCTGGCACATCCTGAAAATCTACTCGGCCCACGGCATCAACGACTTCATCATCTGCCTGGGCTACAAGGGCTATGTGGTCAAGGAATATTTCGCCAACTACTTCCTGCACACCTCGGATGTGACCTTCGACATGGTGGGCAACCACATGGAAGTGCATGAGCGGCACGCCGAGCCGTGGCGGGTGACCCTGGTGGACACCGGAGAACACACGGCGACCGGCGGCCGCCTGAAGCGGGTCGCGGAGTACTTGAAAAACGAGGAAGCCTTCTGTTTCACCTATGGCGACGGCGTGGCCGACATTGATATCAGCGCGCTGGTCAACTTTCACCGCGCTCACGGAAAACCGGCAACAGTCACCGCCGTTCAACCCCCGGGGCGCTATGGCGCCTTGCGTCTCAAGGGGGCCGAGGTCACCGGCTTTTCCGAAAAGCCGCGCGGAGATGGCGGCTTGATCAATGGCGGCTTTTTCGTCCTCTCCCCGAACGTGATTTCGCTGATTGCCGACGACAAGACCGCCTGGGAAGTAGAACCGCTCGAAACCCTGGCCCGCCGGGGAGAACTGGCGGCATTCGAACACAAGGGTTTCTGGCAGCCGATGGACACCCTGCGCGAGAAAAACATGCTTGAAGCACTCTGGAACGACGGTCGGGCGCCATGGAAAACCTGGTAATCCCCCGCGCCGGGTTCTGGCGCGGCAAACGCGTCCTGGTCACGGGCGACACCGGCTTCAAGGGCTCTTGGCTGACCCGCTGGCTGCTGCGCCTGGGCGCCGAGGTCAGCGGCCTGGCCCTGCCGCCCCCGACCCAGCCCAGCCTGTTTGAATCCATCGGCCCGAACCCTGGTTATTCATGCCATCTTGCCGATATTCGTGACGCCGCCCAGGTCAAGCGGCGGATCGCGGCGGTACAACCGCAAATCGTTTTCCATCTCGCGGCGCAAGCGCTGGTCCGCGCCGCTTACGAGGACCCGCTGGCGACCTGGGCAACCAATGTCCAGGGCACGGCGCATGTTCTGGAAGCCTTGCGCGACGAGACTTCCCTCAAGGCCGCCATTTTCATCACCACCGACAAGGTTTACCGCAATCGGGAATCCCCCTATCCCTACCGGGAGGAGGATGAGTTGGGCGGGCATGACCCCTACAGCGCCAGCAAGGCCGCCAGCGAATTGCTGATTGCCAGCTACCGCCTATCCTTTTTTGAACCATCGGGCATCGCCATTGCCAGCGCCCGCGCCGGCAATGTCATCGGCGGCGGCGACTGGGCGGCGGAGCGCATCATTCCCGATGCCATCCGCGCCTGGCAAAAGGGCTTGCCCCTGCGGGTGCGCCATCCGGGGGCCATCCGTCCCTGGCAGCATGTGCTCGAACCGCTGGCCGGCTACCTTTTGCTGGCCGAGCATCTCTGGGAGCATCCGGAAGCCGCCGGCCCCTTCAATTTCGGGCCGCGCACCGACGAAGCCGCCAGCGTCGGCCAGCTCATCGCTTGCGCGCGGGCAGGCGACCCGGAAGCGAGCGTCTGCTTCGACAGCGCGCCGAGCGGCCCGCACGAAGCCGGCTGGCTGGCGCTGGAAATCGCCAAGGCTCGCCACGTCCTGGGTTGGCGGCCCCTCTGGCCGCTCGAACAGGCGGTACAACGAACGATGAGGTGGTACCGGGCGTGGCAGCGGGGCGCCGATCCCATTGCCTTGTGCGACAAGGATATCGACGACTACGAAAGCCGCCGCCCATGAAGCGCTTGCAGATCAGCGACCTGCCCCCGAGCGGCCTCAAGCTCGTCGAGCGCCAGCGTCTGGGCGATTCCCGCGGCTATTTCTCGCGCCTCTTCTGCGCCCGCGAACTGGCCGAATGCGGCTGGAACAAGCCCATTGCCCAGATCAACTTTTCGCACACCACCGTGCGCGGCGCTGTCCGCGGCTTGCATTACCAATTGCCCCCCCATGCCGAAATCAAGCTGGTTCAGTGTTTGCGGGGCAGCATCTGGGATGTGGCCGTGGATATACGCCAGGGCTCGCCGACCTTCCTCCATTGGCGCGCGGAAATCCTGAGCGCCGACAACGGCCGCGCCTTGCTGATTCCCGAAGGCTTCGCCCACGGCTTTCAGGCGCTGAGCGACGAGGTTGAGCTGCTTTATCTGCATTCGGCGGAGCACTCCCCCGAGTGCGAAAGGGGGCTCTCTCCCGCCGATCCCCGGCTGGCCATTGCCTGGCCCTTGCCGATTGCTGCGCTTTCCGATAGAGATGCCCGCCAAGCGCCATTGCCGCCCGATTTTGGAGGAATCGCCTTGTGAAGTGCCGGCACTGCCATAGCGAACTGCGACTTCCCTTCCTCGACCTTGGCGCCGCGCCGCCATCGAACGCTTATCTGGATCGCGCGATGCTGTCGCGGCCCGAAACCTGGTTCCCCCTGCGCCTCCTGGTCTGCGAGACTTGCTGGCTGGCGCAGACCGAGGATTACGCCGGACGGGAAGCCCTATTCACCGAGGACTACGCCTATTTCAGCTCTTTCTCGACCTCCTGGCTGAAGCATGCCGAAGGCTATGTGCAGGCCATGATCGCTCGTTTCGGGCTGAACGAAGCATCGAGGGTCGTGGAAATCGCCGCCAATGACGGCTACCTGTTGCAATTCGTCAAGGCGGCCCGGATTCCCTGCTATGGCATCGAACCCACGGCCAGCACGGCCACCGCCGCACGGGCCAAGGGACTCGACATCATCGAAGAGTTTTTTGGCGCGGCGCTCGCCCGGTCGCTCGTCGAGCAAGAGCGAAGCGCCGACCTGATCGTCGCCAACAACGTGCTGGCGCACGTCCCGGACATCAACGACTTCGTCGCCGGCATCGCGCGCCTGCTGAAACCGCAAGGAATCGCCAGCTTCGAATTTCCCCATCTCTTGCGCATGATCGAGGGGCGGCAATTCGATACGGCTTATCACGAGCACTACTCCTACCTTTCGCTCTCTGCGGCAGAGCGCATTTTCGCCGCGAATGGCCTGGAAATTTTCGATGTCGAGGAACTCGAAACCCATGGCGGCAGCCTGCGGGTTTTTGCCCAGCGTCCACGCGCCGGGCATGCAATACAGGCCAGCGTCGCGAGACTCTTGGCTACGGAAAAACAGTTCGGCCTGCTCGCCCCCGATGTTTACCGCGGGCTCCAGGAAGCCAGCGAACACATCAAATTCGGCCTGCTCGAATTTTTGCTCGGCTGCCGCCGGCGCGGCGAAACGGTTGCCGCCTATGGGGCCGCGGCCAAGGGCAATACCCTTCTCAATTTCTCGGGCATTCGCGGCGATCTCGTCGCTTTCGTGGCCGATCGCAATCCCGACAAGCAACACAAATTCCTGCCCGGCAGCCGGATTCCGATCGTGTCCCCGGCGCATCTGCTGGCCCGCCGCCCGCCGTGGATTCTCCTATTGCCGTGGAACCTCCGCGACGAAATCATCGGGCAACTGGCCGACGCCCGACGATGGGGCGCGCGCTTTGTCACGGCCATTCCCGAATTGCGGGTGTTCGATTGAAACGCCTCTTGCTGACCGGGGCCAGCGGTTTCATTGGCCGCGCCGTGCTCGAACGGCTCGATCCCGCTCAATGGGAAGTCGTCGCCTGTAGCCGGCAGCCCGCTCCGGATGCGCTGCCTGCCTGCGTCCGCGCCTGGCGCTCGGCAGACCTGCTCGACCCGCGACAAGCCCGCGCCGCGATCACCGAGGCAAGGGCAAGTCACTGGCTGCATCTGGCTTGGTATACGACCCACGGCGCATTCTGGAAGGCGCGCCAGAATCTGGATTGGACCATCGCCAGCCTGCTGATGCTGAAACATTTCGACGCGACAGGCGGAAAACACGCGGTCATGGCCGGAAGCTGCGCCGAATACGACTGGCGGCACGGCTTCTGCCGCGAAGACGAAACGCCCTTGAATCCGCAAAGCCTCTATGGAACGGCCAAGGACAGTCTGCGCCGCCTGGCCGAAGCCTATTGCGCCGGGCAAGATATCCGCTTTGCCTGGGGCCGGGTGTTCTCGCCCTTTGGCCCGCGCGAAGGGCGAGAACGCTTCATCCCCTCGGTCATCCGCGCCATGTTGGCGAAAGAGGCGGTGCGCTGCTCGCATGGCCGCCAATACCGCGATTTTCTGCCCGTTTCGGATCTCGCCGACGCGTTCATCACCTTGCTCGAAACCAAGGCATCCGGGAGTTTCAACCTCTCCTCATCGACGCCTTGCCAATTGCGCGACATCGTCCGCTTGCTTGGCGACATCACCGGCTGGCGCAAAAGCCCCGAATTCGGCGCCATTCCGGTCGCCGACGACGACCCGCCGCTCCTGGTCGGCGACAATCGCAAACTGCGCGCCCTCGGCTGGGAAGCATCGACCGGGCTGACCCACGGGCTGGAAAGCGCGGTCAACTGGTGGCGCTGAAAATCCACGCTCATGCACAGACTCCTCTATCAACAGACGGCCTACCCCGTGTTTCAAAACCGGATGTACGACTCTGGCGAAGAAGCAAAAGACTGCCCCAAGGGCGACATTGATTTGGTGGAAGATCTTGGGAGCGGGCTCGTGTACAACGCAGCCTTTTGCCCCGATCTGATGAATTACGACGCCAGCTATCAGAATGAGCAGGGCGTGAGCCCTTGTTTTCGCCAGCATCTCGACTCGGCGGCCGATCTTGTCGAACGGCACATGGGGCGTCGGCGCCTGGTCGAGGTGGGTTGCGGCAAGGCCTTCTTTCTTGAACTGCTGCTCGGGCGAGGCTGTGACATCACGGGCTTCGATGCCGCCTATGAAGGCTCCAATCCGCGCGTGCGCCGCCAGTATTACGAACCTGGCCTTATCGACCGGGCGGAGGGCTTGATCCTGCGTCATGTGCTGGAGCATGTGCAGCATCCGTTCGATTTTCTGCAACGGCTCCGCGATGCCAATGGCGGCGGCGGACGCATCTACATCGAAGCGCCTTGCTTTGACTGGATATGCGAACACAAGGCCTGGTTCGATATTTTCTACGAGCATGTAAATTATTTCCGGCTCACGGATTTTCGCCGCATGTTCGGCGAAATTCTCGACTGCGGACGCCTGTTTGGCGGCCAATACCTCTACGTGGCGGCCGAGCTATCCTCTCTGCGCGCGCCGCGCCACGATCCGGCGGATCCGGTTCGCTTTCCGCCCGGCTTCACACAACTGGCCGACATGCCGATTCCCTCTGTCACCGGCCGCAGCGCGGTTTGGGGCGGCGCCTCGAAGGGCGTCATTTTCACCCTGCTCAAAGCCCGAGCCGGTCAGGCGGTCGATATCGTGATCGACATTAATCCGGCCAAGCAGGGCAAATATCTGGCAGGCGCCGGAATTCAAGTGCAATCGCCGGCAAAAGCCTTGCCGCGGCTGCCGCCGGGCTCTCCCATATTTGTGATGAATTCGAACTATCTGGACGAGATCAAGCGAATGTCCGGCAATGCCTACCACTACATCGAGATCGACAATGGAAAATCCTGAAGAAAACAGGGAGCCGCAAGCGCAATTCAAAAGGGATTGCGAGGCCGAAATCGCCCACCAGGCCGCCGACGCCGAATTTCAGCGCCTGTCGCGCGCCTGGATGGGTCGCGCGCAGAAACTTCGCTATTCCTACCATTTTCGCTGGATGGGGCGGCCCATCATCCAATACCCCGGCGACATCATCGCCATGCAGGAACTGATCTGGAGCATCCAGCCCGATCTCATCATCGAGACGGGAGTCGCGCACGGCGGTTCGGTGATTTTTTACGCGTCGATGCTCGAACTGATCGGCAAGGGGGAAGTGATCGGCATCGACATCGACATCCGCGCGCACAACCGCGAGGCCATCGAAGCCCATCCGATGAAAAAGCGCATCCGCCTCATCGAAGGATCGAGCCTTGCCCCGGACATCGCCGATCAGGTCAAGGCGGCGGCGAAGGGCAGGCGCGTCATGGTCGTCCTCGACGCCAATCACACCCACGAGCATGTCTTACGCGAACTCGAACTGTATGCGCCGCTGGTCAGCGTCGGCAGCTATTGCGTGGTCATGGATACCGTTGTCGAGGATATGCCGGACGAACTGTTCGGCGATCGCCCCTGGGGCCGCGGCGACAATCCCAAAACAGCGGTTCGCGCCTGGATCGGGACGCATCCGGAATTTTCGATTGATCGCGGCATGGATGCCCGCCTGGCGCTCTCGGTCGCCCCCGACGGCTATCTGAGACGCATTGCCTGAGCGCCTCTTCGCTGCCCTCTCATTGAAACGATCATCACGGAACCGATATGAAGCTTGAATGCAGCCGCCCTGACAAAACCGGCGCAGGAACCAAAGCCAATGTCTATCAGATTTTCTATTCCAGAGAGACGCAAGAAGCGCTTGATCCGGGATTCATTCCACTCGACAACACGGGACAGCGCCCGGATTGGTGCGAGTACTGGCCGATCCGGAATTTCCTCCTGAATCAGCCATTGAATGAAGCAGAGTTTTACGGTTTTTTGTCTCCCAATTTCAATTCGAAAACCGGGCTGGACTCGAAGCAGGTTCTGGATTTCGCGGCATCCATGGATGCCTCGGCAGACGTGGTCGCCTTTTCTCCCTTTTTCGATCAAGCCGTCTTGTACAGAAACATGTTCGAGCACGGCCTGTTCTATCATCCCAACGCGTTGTACGCCTTCTCGGCTGGCATCGAGAGGCTTGTTCCGGGCCTTTGCCTGAATACCCTGATTACCGATTCCAGCAATACCATTTTTTGCAATTATTTCCTGGCGAAGCCAAAATTCTGGCGTCATTGGCTGGAAAAGGCCGAAGAAATATTCATTCTCGCGGAGCAAAACGACACCCCCTTGGGGCGAGCGCTCAATGCCGGCACCTTGCACCGATTCGTAAGGTCTTACCATACCAAGGTATTTTTCATCGAACGGCTGGCCTCCTTGCTGCTGGCGACAGAGAAACACTGGCAAGCGCATTTTTACGATCCAACGGGCTTGCCCATGTTAAAGACCAATGAGCAGGCTTTGCCTGAGCTGATGGCCATGGATGCCATCAAGCAGGAGGCGCGAAAGAGCGGACGGATGGAAATGATGGAAAGCTATGCCCGGATGCGCGCATCCTTTTTCGACAACCATCCTTTCGTATCGGGCGAGCCCGAGAAATCGGCCATCCGGGAAGATCGCCCCGACGCCCCCGTCATCCCGGATGAAGGCCTGGACAAGACCCCTGGTTCTTTGCCCGCGCCGCACAAAATTGACATTATCATCCCCTGCTACAACTACGGACATTTCCTGGATGACTGCCTGAGCGCGGTCACCGGGCAGACGCGCGGGGATTTCGCCGTGCTGCTGATGGATAACGCCTCGACCGACGACACGGCGGAAAAGGCCGCCGAATGGATGCGGCGCGACCCGCGCATTCGCTATCAGCGTAATGACATCAATATCGGCATGTTGAAAAACATGGAACGGGGTTACGAACTAACCCATGCCGACTATGTGGTGATCCTGCCGGCCGACGATTTGTGGGCGCCGGAATTCCTGGCCGAAACCTGCAACGCGCTCGACCGGAATCCACAATGCACCTATGCCTGGACCGGCTGGGGCGCTTGCCGTCACCCGGACGACTTCATGGGCAAGATGACCACCGTGCCGCATGAAGAAAGCGGCCCGGTCGACGACATGCCCTTTCTCACGCTGCAAAACTACATTCCCCTGTCTTTTGGCGTCTTTCGGCGTCGCGCCTGCGATCAGGCCGGCGGCCTCTTTGCCCATTTTCTGCCGCAATTGGGCGACCTCTACCTGTGGATGCGCCTTAGCGCGCTAGGCCGGGCTTATTTCATCAACCGGCAACTGGGGCGTCTGCGTTTTCATGGAAGCAATTTTTCGAACGAACTCCACGCCACGGGACGAAGCGCCTTCGATCTGATCCACATCCTCGACCTGGTTTTTGAATCCGACCGCTGGCCCAAGCCGATCCGGCTGCTCGCCAAGGCCCGGCAGATTCAAATGCTGACCGGAGAAAAAATCAGCGCCAGCATCCGCGCCTTCGGCAACGACAAGACCCTGCCCACCATTCAGGACTTCATCCGCTCCGACCGGCTCGATCTCTATCTGATGGCCGCCCTGGCCATCCGGGGCTACCCGGAAGCCTTCCAGCTCACCGACACGGCCAGCGATGTGGACGATCTGCTGGCCGAGGTCATCGACGAAGCGCCCAAGGACTCGGCCTTCAATCTCTTGGGCAGAGAACCGCAAAGCCAGGGCGAAGCCATGGCGCTACGCCAGTTGAACAAGTCGTATGAAACCTGGCTTAACAAGCGAAGCTTCATTGCCGATGACATCAAGATCATCGAACAGGACATCGCCCGCTGGAAGGCCAAACCGGCATTCCAGATCCTGATGCGCGTCGGCGAACCCGACCGCGCCAGGCTCGCCGACACCCTGGAGAGCCTCAATCACCAGTTCTATGGCAACTGGAGAATCGACATCCTCAGCGACCTCCCCCCGCCCGCCGGCATCGAGGCCATCGCCAATCTGGGCTGGCATGTCGTAGACGATGCGGCGAAAGACGCCAGGCAGCACAAAGCCCAACTGGATCTGCTGGTCGCCGCCCGGCGTTGCGACTGGATTATCGAACTGCCCGCCGGTGCAGCGCTGGATCCCTTGTGTCTGTGGCGGGTTGCCAGCGAAAGCGATCGCGACGACAGCGCGGTGGCCTTCTATGTCGACGACGATGTACTCAGTAGCAACGGCAAGCGCGCCGCCCCGCGCTTCAAGGGCGGGCTCGATATCGAGTGGTGCCGTTCAGCCGACCTGATCGGCCCGCTGTTCGTCCAGCGCCAGGCCCTGCGCGCGGCCGGCGGCCTCAGCGCTTCCGACGAAAGCCCGTGGTACGACCTCTTGCTGCGCCTGATCGAAGCCGGTAGCGCAAACGCCATACGATCCATTCCCGATGTTCTCTTGAGCTACCGCGACGCCTTTCCTTCCAGCCCGCCGGCCTGCATGACCGCGCTCGCCGAGCACTTGACGCGATTGAACGAAGACTGCGACGTCGCGCCGACCTCGAAGGATAGCTGGCGCGTCATGCATTATCTGCGCGACGAGCCGCTGGTTTCGCTTCTCGTTCCCAGCGGCAATGCCCTGGAATTCATCGCGCCGGGCATTGACAGCCTTCTGGAAAAAACCCGCTATGGCAACTTCGAGCTGATCGTGGTGGCCAACGCCGAAGCGGCCGACCCGGAATTGCGGCAATGGCTCTCTGAACTTTCCGGACGAAACGATCGCGCCATTCAGGTCATCGCGCCAGAGAATCGCGCTCCCGACGCCCCGCCCAATCGCGCCGCCGCCCTGAACCAGGCCGCCCGCCTCGCACGCGGCGATTATCTGGTACTGCTCAGCGAAGATACCCGGGTTCTTCAGGAACACTGGCTCGATGAGCTCGTCTCCCAAGGACGGCGGCCCGGCATCGGCGCCGTGACGCCCAAGCAGGTGCAACCGCAATCCGGGCTGATCGAAAACGCCGGTTACACGCTCGGAATCGGCGGTCTGGCCGGCGCTCCCGCACGCGGGGCCGAAAAATTCTCCAACCCCGGTTACCTGAATAGCCTGCAAGTCTGCCGCGAGGTATCGGCGGCCCCGACCAGTTGCCTCCTGGTGTCGCGAGAGGATTACCTGGCGGTCGGGGGACTGGATGAGACGCTGTTCGCCGATCTGGCCACGGACATTGATTTCAGCCTCAAGCTACGCGGCCTGGGCCGCAGGCTGATTTACACCCCCTTCGCCACCGTCGTCCATTACGGCAATATCGCGGAACGCGACTTCTCTTTCCATACAGTCGCCCATGCCGAAAAACTGCTGGCCGAAGCGCGCGCCAAACAAGTCATCCAGAAGCGCTGGCGAGGGCATCTGGCCCACGACCGGCTGTGGAATCCCAACCTCAGCCTCGAATCCGACACCCTGCGGATCGAGACGCGCGAACTGCCCACATGGCGCTATCTGCCGGGGCGAGCGCCGCGCATCCTGACGCGATACCTGCTGAACGGCCAGGGACTCTATCGCGTCACCCAGCCCTTGCGCGCGGCGCGCGCGGCGGGTCTCGCCCAGGAATGCGAGGCGCCCCAGGCAAACGAATGCTACAACCCGATCGAGCTTGCCCGCTGCGGCGCCGATTCGCTGATCGCCCAACTCTTCCTGCACGATGGCCGCCTGTTGGAGCTCCAGGCCTACCGGCGCTTCGCGCCCGAGGCCTTCATCGTCTACAGTTGCGACGACCTCTTGACCGACATGCCGCAAAAAAGCGTGTTCCGCAAAAAC
>CAZFHE010000172.1:0-8492 GCA_964518615.1 uncultured Dechloromonas sp.
TACCAGGAACAGGTGCTCTGCTTTACCAACAACATTCCGCAGTCCGACGGCGGCACCCACCTGACCGGGCTCCGCGCCGCGATGACCCGGGTTATCAACAAGTACATTGACGAAAACGAAATCGCCAAGAAGGCCAAGGTCGATATCAGCGGCGACGATATGCGCGAGGGCCTGGCCTGCGTGCTATCCATCAAGATGCCCGATCCGAAATTCGCATCGCAAACCAAGATGAAGCTGGTGTCTTCCGAAGCGCGGCCCGCCGTCGAGGAAGTGGTGGCGCAAAAGCTCGCTGATTTTCTGCTCGAGCGTCCGGCGGACGCCAAGGTCATTTGCGGCAAGATTGTCGAAGCTTCGCGCGCTCGCGAAGCGGCCCGCAAGGCCCGCGAAATGACGCGGCGCAAGGGCGTGCTCGATGGCGTCGGCCTGCCCGGCAAGCTCGCTGACTGTCAGGAAAAAGACCCGGCCCTGAGTGAAATCTACATCGTCGAGGGCGATTCCGCTGGCGGCTCGGCCAAGCAGGGCCGCGACCGCAAATTCCAGGCCATCCTGCCGCTGCGCGGCAAGGTGTTGAACGTCGAGAAGGCCCGTTTCGACAAGCTGATTTCCTCGGAACAAATCGTCACCTTGATCACCGCGCTTGGCACCGGCATCGGCAAGGACGATTTCAATGTCGAGAAGCTGCGCTATCACCGCATCATCATCATGACCGACGCCGACGTCGACGGCGCCCATATCCGCACCCTCTTGCTGACCCTGCTTTACCGCCAGATGCCGCAATTGATCGAGCGCGGCTATGTCTATATCGCCCAGCCGCCGCTGTACAAGGTCAAGCATGGCAAGACCGAGCGCTACCTGAAAGACGATCAGGAATACAACCAGTTCCTGCTCAACATGGCGCTGACCGACGCCGCGCTGACGCCGCGCGCCGGCGCGGAGCCCATCAGCGGTCCGGCGCTGGAAAATCTGGCGCGCAACTGGCTGGCTACCGAGGCGGTGATCGACCGCCTGTCGCATCTGATCAATCCCGATGTGTTGCAGGCCGTCGTCCGCCACAATCTCGCCCTCGATCTGTCGAGCGAGGCCGCGGCCCGCGCCAGCGCCGAATTGATCGCCAGCTACGTCAATCACGGCACGCGCATTGTCGCCAAATACGACGATATCCAGGAACGCTGGATGCTGCGCGTCGAACGCATGCACCACGGCAATCTCAAGGTCGGCCTGATCGACGAGGATTTGCTGCTCTCCGGCGACTTCATGCAGTTGAAGCGCACCGCCGAAACCCTGGCCGATCTCTTCGGCCCCGGCGCCGTGATGGCCCGTGGCGAGAAGAAACAGGCCGTCGCGGGCTTTGGCGAGGCCATGAAATGGCTTCTGAACGAGGTCGAGCGCGGCATCAGCAAGCAGCGCTACAAGGGTCTGGGCGAAATGAACCCCGATCAGCTGTGGGAAACCACCATGGACCCGAAAGTTCGCCGCCTCTTGCGGGTGCAGATCGACGACGCCATCGCCGCCGACGAAATTTTCACCACGCTGATGGGCGAACTGGTCGAACCCCGCCGCGCCTTTATCGAAACCAATGCCTTGAATGCGCGGATTGACATCTGATTTGTAAGCGCTCCATCGTGGATTTCGGGTTCAAGCCCGCATCCCTTTTGGACTCTTGAGGAAAAGCGATGCGGGTGGTGGTGCAGCGGGTCAGCGAGGCGGCGGTGTCGGCGGATGGCCGGGAAGCGGGCCGGATCGGCATGGGATTGCTGGTTCTGGCCGGATTCGAGGCGGTCGATGACGATGCCGATCTCGACTGGATGGCCGGCAAATTGGTGCGCCTGCGCCTCTTTGCGGATGCCGACGGGGTGATGAATCGCAGCGTCTGCGAGGTCGGGGGCGACATCCTGGCCGTTTCGCAATTCACGCTATTTGCCTCGGCCCAAAAGGGCAACCGGCCCTCGTGGAGCCGGGCCGCGCCGGGCGAGTTGTCGCGGCCGCTGTTCGATCGCTTCGTCGAGCGGCTCTCCGCAGGACTCGGCAAGCCGGTGCCGACCGGCGTATTCGGGGCCGACATGCGGATTGCCCTCATCAATGACGGGCCGGTGACGCTCTGCCTCGATTCGCGTTCAAAGGAATAGCCGGTTTCAGGCGGCCAGCGCAGCGGAAAGCGCCGTGAGGGCCGCAAGGCCCCCGCAGGGGAGCCCAAGGCCGCGCTTGGGGTCGGGTATCTCGGGAGCGGCGGGGTTGATGCGAATCAGCCATCCGCCGCAGTGTTCCGAAAATCGGCGCACGCTGGGAATCGCGGTGCCAGCGCCGATTTCGATACAGACCAGTTGTTCGACGCCGGCCAGCCAGTCATGGAGCTGTTGGCGCTGAATTTCGCTACGCCGCTCGATCCAGTGCCAGTCGTTGAACATCAGGATATTGGGCCGCGCCACGGCCCCGCAATGGGGGCAGGTCGGCATGGCGTTCTGCAATTGGCAGCTTTCGACATCCACATCCGGCACAAAATCGTCGGCCGGCCAGATGGCGTCTCCGCAAGGCCGGGTGCATTGCAGGTGATGAATGGAGCCGTGGATTTCATAGACCCGCCCGGGCGCGATGCCGGCTTTCTGGAACTGGCCGTCGACATTGCTGGTGAATACATAGAGGCCGTGCTTGAGCGGCGCGGCGATTATTTGCAGCAGCGCGAAGCCCTCGTGCGGCATGGTGTGCCGGTAGCGTTCCAGGCGATGGCCGTAAAAGCCCCAGGCCAGCGCCGGGTCGCGGGCGAAGGCGGTGGGATTGGCGATGGATTCGAAGGGGATGCGCTCGCGGCCAAGGGCCGGGTAGTGCCGCCAGAAGCCCGCCGTGCCCCGAAAATCGGGCAGTCCGGAATCGACGCCCATGCCAGCGCCGGCGCAAACCAGAAGCGCATCGGCGCGGCGCAGCCAGTCGGCGGCGCGGGCCAGCAGGGCGAGGTCGGGCGGGACGTCGGCCATCGTCAATCGCCGTATTTGGCGCGGAGCAGGGCGCCTTCCAGGTATTCGCGCTGTTCGGGGATATCGTGGAGCCGGCATCTGAGGTCGGTCAGCGGGCCGTGCTCGTCGGCGTAGATTTCGCGGATGCGCAAAATTTCCGGCAGCGCCTCGTGGAAGGCGTGCAGCAATTGGGGATCGAAATGCCGCCCGCTTTCGCGCTCCAGGATTTGCAGCGCATCGTCGAGGGGAAAGGCGGGTTTGTAGGGGCGCACCGAAACCAGGGCGTCGAAGACGTCGGCGATGGCGACAATGCGCCCTTCGAGCGGGATGTCGCTTCCCTTGAGGCCGCGCGGATAGCCGCTGCCATCCCATTTCTCGTGGTGATTGAGGGCGATGATGCGCGCCGTTTCGAGCAATTCGTTGTCGTGCTTGCCGATGATCTTGGCGCCCATCAGCGGATGGTGGCGCATGATCCGCCATTCATCGGCATTGAGGGGGCCGGGCTTGAGCAATAGCGCATCCGGAATGCCGATTTTGCCGATATCGTGCATCGGCGCGGTGTTGGCGATGATATCCACGGCTTCCTGACCCAGGCCGTGCGCCTCGGCGATCAGACGAACGTAATAGCTGATGCGCAGCACATGGTTGCCGGTTTCGTTGTCCTTGAATTCGGCGGCGCGGCCAAGGCGGCGGATGATCTGCTGGCGGGTGCTGGAGAGTTCCTCGGTGCGCTGGCGGACCATGCGCTCCAGTTCGCGCGCCTGGTCGTAGAGGGCGAGATGGGTGCGCACCCGGGCCTTGACGATGGGCGGGCTGATCGGTTTGGTGATGTAATCGACGGCCCCCATGGCCAGGCCGCGCTCTTCGTCGGCGGCGCTGCTCATGCCGGTGACGAAAATGATGGGAATGTGCCGGCGATCCGGGTTGGCCTTGAGGCGATGGCAGATTTCCAGGCCCGAGAGGCCGGGCATCATGATGTCGAGCAGGATCAGGTCGGGCGGCTCGTCCGAATAGACGATTTGCAGCGCCTTTTCGCCGGAAGTGGCGACGCGGACCCGGTAATCGTCGCCGAGAATTGCGCCGAGCAGGTCGATGTTTTCCGGAATGTCATCGACGACCAGGATGTTTTGCTTGGGCAGCAGGGGGGTCATGGTTTTTTCCGATCAGGGGCCGGTGTGGCTGATCAAGGCATCGAGGATGGCGGCGGCGGCTTCGAATTCGTACTGGTCGATCAAACGCGCCAGTTCGTCGATCCGGGCCGGGTCGCAACTCTGGCGCAGGCTGTTGGCGATGGCAGTGAATTCGCGAAGCGTGGAGGCATCGGAAGCCTCGACCAATTCGCGCAAGCGCGTGAGGGCCTCGCGCAAAGCCGAAGGCGAAAGCGTTGGCGCGGTGGCGGCGGGTTTGGCCGGCAGGGCGTAGGCGGCGGTTGCTTCGAGCGTTGCCTGTAATTCATTGTCGATCTTGGCGAGCAACTCGTTCGAATGGATGCTTTCCGGCCTTTCCTTGAGCCCGTTCTCCAGCGCGCCGGCCTGGGCAGCTAGCCGGTTGGCCCCGAGATTGGCGGCCAGGCCGCGCAGGGTGTGGGCGATCAACTGGGCGGCGGCGCTGTCGCCGGCATTGAGGGCCTTCCTCAGCCGATCGACCACATCGCTTTGACTGTCGCAAAAACGCACGGCCAGACGAGCATAGAGTTCCCGATTGTGGCCGAGCCTGGCCAGCGCGCCGGGAAGATCGAGGACGGCGTCCGGTTTGGCGGCGCTCGGCTGGGGCGTGGGCGCTGGGGTTTCGCCATTGAGCCAGTAGGCCAGGGTCGCTTGCAGGGCGGCGATGTCGATGGGTTTGGCGATATGGTCGTTCATGCCCGCTTCCAGGCAGCGCTCGCGGTCGCCGGCCAGCGCATTGGCGGTCATCGCCACGATAGGCAGCTCCTGGAGACCGAGTTCGGCGCGGATGCGCCTTGTCGCCTCGTAACCATCCATGACCGGCATCTGGCAATCCATCAGGACCAGATCGAAATCGTCCTGGCGCAGCCGGGCCAGGGCTTGCTCGCCATCTTCGGCGGCGCTGACCTTAAGGCCGATGCCGACCAGGATTTCCTCGGCCAGCTCGCGATTGACCTCGTTATCCTCGACCAGCAGCACATGGCGTCCGTCGAAGCAGGGTATCGCGCGGGCGGCGGGGCCGGGCGCGGCGGGGGCGGCGCGGCGCAAAGCCCCCATGATGCTGTCGAGCAGCGAGGAGGCGGTGGCTGGCTTGTCGAGAATGGCATCGACCGAGAGCTCGCCCAGGGCGGCTTGAAGCTCGTCGTGGTCGTAGGCGGTGGTCATGATGACCGCCGGCGGCGGGCTGTCGCTGCGGCGCAGCGCCGTCAGCACCTCGATGCCGTCCATCCCCGGCATCTTCCAGTCCAGCAGCAGCAGGCGGAAAGGCTGGCCGGCCAGGCGGGCGGCGGAGATTCGTTGCAGCGCCTCCGCGCCGCTGGCGGCATCCTGAGTGTCGATATCCAGGCTCGCCAGCATGTGGGTAAAGACTTCGCGGGCCCCGGCGCTGTCGTCGACGACCAGGGCCCGCAATGGCCCGGGCAGGCCGGCGCTGGCCGCCGGCGCCTCGGCGGCGAGGCCGAAGGGCAGCTCGAAGGTGAAGCAGCTGCCGATGCCGGGTTCGCTGGTGACGCTGATTTCGCCGCCCAGCAGATGAACGATGCGCTGACAGATCGACAGGCCCAGACCCGTGCCGCCATACTTGCGGGTGGTCGAACTATCGGCCTGGGTGAAGGCATTGAAAATGCCGGCCACCTGGTCGGCGCTCATGCCGATACCGGTGTCGCGCACGGCAAAGCGCAGCCGGACGCCGTCGGAGCGGCGCTCGGCCAGGGCCACGCTGACGGTGATGTCGCCCTGTTCGGTGAATTTGATGGCATTGCCGACCAGATTGGTCAGCACCTGGCCCAGACGCAGCGGATCGCCGATCAGCCGGTCGGGCACGGCGGGCCCCAGGTCGAACAGGAGTTCGAGATTGTGCTCGCGGGCTTTCAGATTGCTGAGATCGGCAAGATTGCGCAGGCTCGCCTCGAGGCTGAATGGCACCTGCTCGACGTTCATCATGCCGGCCTCGATTTTGGACAGATCGAGAATGTCGTTGATGATGCCGAGCAGGCCCTTGGCCGCCGCTTCGACCTTGCTCAGGTAGTTTTTCTGGCGCGGCGTCAGTTCGGTCTGTTGGGCCAGATAAGTCATGCCGATGATGGCATTCATCGGCGTGCGAATCTCGTGACTCATATTGGCGAGGAAGGCGGTCTTGGCCGCCGCCGCCGTCTCGGCCGCGGCGCGCGCCCGGTCGGCCTCGCGCTCGGCGTTTTTCTGGGCGGTGATGTCGACGATGACGCCGATCAGGCCGCCCGGCGTGCCGTCCGCGGTGCCAAAGCCGCACACCGCGTAGAGAGTGTCGCGCATCGTGCCATCGGCATGGCGCATCGCCACCTCGCGCACGCGCCGGCCAGCGCTTGCGATAACCGCCTCGTCCTCGGCCTGGAAGGCAAGACGGTCGGCCTCCGGCAGATAGTCGAGATCGAGCACGCGCCGGCCGATGAACTGGCTGCGCTCGATGCCGAAAAATTCCTCATAGGCCGTGTTGCAGCCGAGAAAGTGGGTATTCGGCCCCTTGTAGAAAATGGGATTGGGAATGGTGTCGAGCAAGGCGTGCTGAAAAGCGGACTGGCGAACCAGCTCGGCTTCGATCTTGCGCCGGTTGGTGATGTCGAGCACGGTCAAGAGCAGGTGGTCGACCGCGCCCTTGCCATCTTGCACCGCGACGACCTGGACATCGCCCCAGCGCGCCGTGCCGTGGCGGTCGATGAATTCGAATTCGCCGCGCAGATCGGCGCGTTCGCCGCTGGCAATCTCGGTCAGCGCCTGCTGCAAGCGTAAGGTCTCGGGCGGCGTCAGGCCCAGGCCGGACTGTTCGCGCAGGGCGGCCAGGGATTGATCGAGGAAGGCGGCAAAAGCCGGATTGATTTCCTTCGGTTCCTGATCCGGGTCGAGGCTGACGATGCCGACGGCGGCATTGTCGAAAATGGCGCGGAAAAAGGCTTCGCGCTTTTGCAGGCTGTCCTGGCTCTGGCGCAAATCCTGGGTGCGCCGCGCGACCGTCTGTTCCAGTTCGGCCGCGGCCTCCTGCATGGCTTGGCGCGATTGCAGGAGCCGCTGGCGCATGGTTTCCAGGCCGCCGGCCAATTGCGCGATTTCGCGCCAGGGAACGACGGTGCCGACCGGCTGTTCGAGTTCGAGGCGGCCGATGCGCTGGCTCTCGGCGGTCAGTTCCGCCAGCGGCTGGCCGAAACGGCGGGCGATGCGGACTGCGACGACAATGCCCAGCGCCAGGGCGAGCAGCAACAAGAGGCCGAGGACGATGAGATCGTTGCGATTGATGGGCACGAAATCGTCAAGGGGCGCGACGACGCCGAGCCAGACGCCGGTGCGGTGGTCGGTGCTGCGGGTAAAGAGGCTCAACCAGGTGCCCTCCGGGCGGGCGAAGGCATGCAGGCGCTCTTTGGGCGCAGGATCGGCGCGCCACAGGCGATAGGATTCGGCGAGCTCGGGCAGGCCCAGTTCAGCCGGTTCCTTCAGCAGGGCTTGGTTGAGCGCCTCGGGGGTGGCGAAGCGCTCGCCGCCCGGCGGCGCGATCAGGCGGCCATCGTCGAGCAGCAAGGCGCCATGGCCGTGGCGGCCTATGCTCAACTGGGTGGTGAAGGAGGCGATATCGCTGAGACGGACGTCGTAGGCCAGCACGTAGCGCGAGCTGTCGGGGGCCTCGTAGCGCACCGCCGCGGTGACGCCGGGTTGCTTCAAGGTGAAGAAGATATAGGGTTCGGTCCAGTACACCACCCGCGTGTCCTGATGAGCCATGGCCCCCTTGAACCAGGGCCGCTGGCGGGGATCGAAATCGCTTTCGCGGATTTCGACCGAGGCGATTTCCCGCGCCGCGTTCCAGTGGATCCAGTAGGTAAAGCGCCCCCAGGCGGCCGGGTTGCTGATGCGATTGGTCCAGCCGCCCTGGCCGTCGGGCAAGAGATAGAATTCGCGCCCCGATTCGTGGGCGAAGAGCACCGCGTTGATTTCGGTGTGATGGGCAAGGATGGGAAAGAAAAATTCATTGAAGCGCATCAACTCGTTATGGTTGAGCTCGCCGGCGACGGCCCAGTCCTCGCCGCTGCGCAGGGTTTTTTCGACATTGTTGAGGAGCCGCGTGTAGCGGCCTTCGAGCTGTTCCGAGGCAAGGAGCAACTGGCTTTCGGCCAGGCGATAGACGGTCGGCTGGCCGATCAACTGGACGATGGCGATGGTGAAGGCGGCGAGCGCAGCGAGAATCAACAGGCCGATGCGCAGCACCAGACTGTTGGCGAAACCCGATTTTCCCGATGACATGCCGCGCAAAGCAATTCTCCTGGCGCCGCGGCCTGCCGGAAAATGTCGGGTGAATGCAGGCCGGGGAGTCTCAGAATAGCCGAGTGGCAGCGGCCCGCCCAGCACGGTCCGGCGCCGA
>CAZFHE010000173.1:0-3076 GCA_964518615.1 uncultured Dechloromonas sp.
TCGAGGCCGGTCAGGCGGTCAAGTGGGAATCGGCGGGCGAGGGCGAGTACAGCGTCGAGATGGTCGATAAGGCCGGCCGCGGCACCGATGTGATCCTGCATCTGCGCGAGGGCGAGGACGATTTCCTCAATGCCTGGAAGCTGAAATCCATCATCCGCAAGTACTCGGACCACATCACCCTGCCCATCCTGATGAAAAAGGAGGAGTGGGACAAAGATAAGGGCGAGCAGGTCGTGACCGACGAGGACGAGACGGTCAACCAGGCCAGCGCGCTATGGGTGCGCGCCAAGTCGGAAATCAGCGACGAGCAGTACCAGGAGTTCTACAAGCACGTCGCCCACGATTTCGAGGACCCGCTGTGCTGGACCCATGCCCGCGTCGAGGGCAAGCAGGAATATACGCAACTCTTGTACATCCCGGCCCGCGCCCCCTTCGATTTGTGGGACCGCAATGCCCGCCACGGCATCAAGCTCTATGTCCGCCGCGTCTTCATCATGGACGATGCCGAGCAACTGATGCCGCTCTACCTGCGCTTCGTGCGCGGCGTCGTCGATTCGGCCGATCTGCCCCTCAATGTGTCGCGCGAAATCCTGCAACAGAGCAAGGATATCGACAATATCCGCAGCGGCTGCACGCGCAAGGTGCTGGCCATGCTCGAAGGGCTGGCCAATAGCGAGGAGGCGGCCGACAAGGAAAAATACGCCGCGTTCTGGGAAGCCTTCGGCGCGGTGCTGAAAGAAGGCGTCGGCGAGGATTTCGCCAACAAGGACAAGATCGCGGGCCTGTTGCGCTTTGCCTCCACCCACGGCGAGGGCGACAAACAGATCGTGTCGCTTTCCGACTACATCGCCCGCATGAAGGAAGGCCAGGAGAAGATTTATTTTGTGACCGCCGACAGTTTCAATGCCGCGAAAAACAGTCCGCATCTGGAAATTTTCAAGAAAAAGGGCATCGAGGTGCTGCTCTTGTCCGACCGCGTCGACGAATGGGTGGTCGGCCACCTGAGCGAATTCGAGGGCAAGGCGCTGCAATCCGTCGCCAAGGGCGGCCTGGATCTCGGCAAGCTGGAGGATGAAGCCGAAAAACAGGAAACCGAAAAAGCCGCCGACGAGTACAAGGCATTGCTGGAAAAAACCAAGACCGCGCTCGGCGACAAGATCAAGGATGTGCGCATCACGCACCGCTTGACCGATTCGCCCTCCTGCCTGGTATCCGACGAGCACGATCCCTCCGGCAACCTGGCCCGGCTCTTGAAGGCGGCCGGGCAAAAGGCCCCGAACGTTACGCCCATTCTCGAAATCAATCCGCAGCACCCGGCGGTGATGCGCCTGAAACACGAGGAAGCGCGCTTCGACGACTGGGCGGCCCTGCTGTTCGAGCAGGCCCTCCTGGCCGAGGGCGGCCAGCTCGACGATCCGGCCGGTTTCGTCAAGCGCATCAATGACCTGATGATGGCCCTCTCGGGCAAGTAAGAAGGAGAACGGGGCTTCGGCCCCGTTTTTACATGCACCCGGAAGATCTCGAAAAACTCGTGACATGGCGCATGCCCTTTGGCAAATACCAGGGGCGGCTGCTGGCCGATCTGCCCGGTCACTATCTCGGCTGGTTTGCCCGCGCGGGCTTTCCCAAGGGCGAACTGGGCCGGCTGCTGGCCTTGATGTTTGAACTCGACCACAACGCCCTGACCGGCCTCCTGGAGCCGCTGCGGCGGCGGTGATCGCGGGCGTGCTATATTGCCGCCGATGAATGACAAACTCGTGAGCGAACACCGGCTGACACTTTCCGAAGTGTTGAAGATGATGGTCGACGACGGCCTGGTGGCGGCCGAGATGGCCGATGCCTTGAAGAGCGAGCAACGGCTGCATGGCGGCAAGACTCATCCGCTGGTCGTCATCGCCGACCAGCAGTGGCGTTCCTTGCGCCCGCCGGTCCGTCTCTTGGGGCTGGAGGCGCTGACCGAGTGGCTGGCCGGACGCTGCGGCCTCGACTACCTGCACATTGATCCGCTCAAGATCGACTTCACCGGCGTCGCCGAAGTGATGTCCAGCGCCTATGCGGCGCGTTTTGGCATCTTGCCGGTGAAGGTCACGACGCGCGAGGTGGTGATCGCCACCGCCGAGCCTTTTGTGCGCGAGTGGGTCGATGAATTGAAACCCATTCTGCGCAAGGATATTCGCCGGGTGCTGGCCAATCCCGAGGATATTGGCCGCTATCTGGTCGAATTCTTCAATCTGGCCAAGTCGGTCAAGAAGGCGGCGGCGCGCGGCGAGACCACGGCGGGCCTCTCCAGTTTCGAGCAATTGGTCGAACTGGGCCGGGGCAACCGCCAGCTCGATGCCAATGACCAGCACATCGTCCATATTGTCGACTGGCTGTGGCAATACGCCTTTGATCAGCGCGCCTCCGACATTCACATCGAGCCGAGGCGCGATCTGGGCATCGTGCGTTTTCGCATCGACGGGGTCTTGCATCAGGTCTACCAGATTCCGATGGCGGTGATGAATGCGATGACCAGCCGCATCAAGCTGCTTGGGCGGATGGACGTGATCGAGAAGCGCCGTCCCCAGGACGGTCGCATCAAGACGCGCACGCCGGGCGGTCAGGAGGTCGAGCTGCGCCTCTCCACGCTGCCGACGGCCTTTGGCGAAAAACTGGTGATGCGCATCTTCGACCCGGAAGTCCTGGTCCGCGATTTCCGCGCCCTCGGCTTTTCCGACGAGGATAGAGGGCGCTGGCAACAGATGACCACCGCGCCGAATGGCATCGTGCTGGTCACGGGCCCGACCGGTTCGGGCAAGACCACGACCCTTTATACGACCCTCAAGCAACTGGCGACGCCGGAAGTCAATGTCTGCACCATCGAGGATCCGATCGAAATGGTCGAAGCCTCGTTTAATCAGATGCAGGTCCAGCACGGCATCGACATCGGTTTTGCCGACGGCGTGCGGGCGCTGATGCGGCAAGACCCGGACATTGTCATGATCGGCGAGATTCGCGACCTGGAAACGGCGGAAATGGCGGTGCAGGCCGCGCTGACCGGCCATCTGGTGCTGTCGACCCTGCATACCAACGATGA
>CAZFHE010000174.1:0-14377 GCA_964518615.1 uncultured Dechloromonas sp.
GTCAATCTTCTTCTTGTGATGCTCGCCTGCAAACAGGTCAGCCTTGATGGCGCTACGTGGTTTCATCGGGAAAGGTCGTGGCAGAGTCAGGACGTCGTAATTTTACCAGCAGGCAGAAAACGGGGTTTTTCGAGGTGCCCGTATAGAAAAAGATGGCCAGGGATATTTTCAGATAAATCGCGAGGTTCACCTTCGCCAGAAGGTAGTAGATATATTCTCTCGTGTTTGTCGCTTAATGCAGAATACACGATATCGCTGTCCATGCATGTTGGCGAGAAAAGCAAATAAAGTCCAAGATTCGTTATTTTGTGTTCTTTATGCTCTCCGTCCAGCTCGACTATAAAAATATCAGAGTCAATGCCATGAACCCATCTTTTTTGCATGCGCAGCGATCGCGTAAAAATGACTTCCTTGGTATTTCCACAAAACGATGGATAAAAATCCAGATGTTTGCCACTGGTAATTTTTAGCGTTTGCAAGCTGGCAAGGTTAATTCTTATTATTCCTCTTTCCTTTCTATTCGATGGATTGATGTGGTTTGCTACAATGAACAAACCATCCGGAGAATACGAAGGGTCTTGAACTATATAGCCTGGAAAATAATAGAATTTTGCTTCCATGCTCTTTATCTCAAGCTCCGCTATTCCGCATTGTTTGTCACAATAAGTGAATGCAATCTTTCCGCCGTCAGGCGAAAGCGAAATGCGTGGAATGGCTGGCTGGCCATGTCCGGGGCCGGGAGACCACAATATCCACCAAACAACGGAAAATAGCAGCAATATGCCGGCAATAAACGCAAGCCAAAGGGTCATCTTCGATTCGGTTTTCTCATCCACAGCACATCTCCTTGGAAGCCGTTTTCGTCCAGCATCCGCTCACAATGAAGATGTGACATCAGCACAGAACCACGGTGCATGTCAATGGCGAATATCATAACGAGCGTTGCTGTTCCACGCATTGTGTAAACAGGGTATCGGCGCGACCGGCCAGGCGTTTCAATTCCATACCTCTCTCCAAGCGACAGGTTATGCGGTTGGCAGTTCCGCGTGCGCGAACGCGGAGCAGAGCGGCAGTAACCGCAACAAAACACTACGGTAATCGTAGTATCTAGGTCAAGAAAAAACTACGACTCTCGTAGCTCACGAAAGAGCTACGATGTCCCAAGAAGGAAACTGCCCCAAAACAAGCTTTTGCCGCCGCCTCAAGGAGGCAAGGCTGGCAGCCGGTTTGTCGCAAAAAGGTCTGGGGGTTGCGGCTGGCATAGATGAGTTTGTTGCCAGTACACGGGTCAACCGGTACGAACAGGGGGTTCACGAGGCGGATGCCATGACGTTGGCGAATCTTGCCAGGGTGCTTGATGTCCCGGTGGCTTATTTTTACGCGGAAGATGATCGGCTGGCGCAGTTGATTCTTGCGTTTGGAAAGCTGCCGATCAAAGATCAGGAAAAGTTGCTTCGGCTGATAGCGGCAAGAGGTAATACCAGCAAGTAGGGAATCCTCGTACTGATGCTGTCGTCGGTGGAAATGGGGGCTTGTTGGGTTTCGCCATGCTCAACCCAACCTACCTACGATCTACCGCGAGCACTTTCTGAAGGGCTGAGCGCGGCGTAGCGGTGTAGGGCGCAATAAGCGCAGCCCATTGCGCCGATCCGCAGCCGATTCGGGGCCGCGATCAGCGGCTAAAGAGCACAAATTTCTTGTGGCGGTCGCCGGGGCGGAAACCTTCCCAGACCCGTTTCCAGTCGCTTCCCGGCGGCGTCTGGTCGGCGGGCGTCTCGCCGACCAGCAGCAGCCAGTCGCAGGCCTTGCCGGCCTCGCTATCGTAGGCGGCCGGCTCGATGCGCGAGAAATAGGCGAGCGAGGCGCGCTGGCCATGGCTCAGGCCGCGCTCGGCCAGACAGCCGCGCTCTTTTGGCAGGGCGGCGGCAACCGCCTGGGCCACCGGGCGGTAGCTGCCGCCATAGTCGAACCCGGGCAGGATCAGCGTGGCCATCAATAGCCACAGGGTCGTGAAGCCGAGCGTCCAGTGGGTCAGGCTGCGATAGGGGGAGCGCGGGGCGGTGAGGATCAGCCAGACCCACCATAGGCTCGCCGCGAGGCCGATCAGGAAATCGGAGAGGCTGAACTGGCCGACGAAGCCGGGGCGCAGGACAACCGCCCGTTCCGCCAGACGCGCCGGCCAGCCGAGCGCCATTGCCGACCAGCACAGCCAGACGATGGCGGAGAAGAGGCTGAAGGTGGTCATCGCGAACCAGTCGAAGGCATTGGCCGCGCCGCGCCGCAATGTCAGCGCGCCTGGCGTGGCCAGCAAGGCCAGCGGCGGCAAGAGCAGCAGCGCCGGAATCTCGCCTGGCCGGTAAGCCAGCGCCAGGATGGGCAGGGTCAGCAACAGGAAGGCCAGCGGCAGCCATTGCGCGGGGGCCGCCAGTTGCTGGCGGCGAGACCACAGGGTCCACAAGGCGAGCGGCAGCGCCGGGAAAGCGAACCAGGGCAGCATGGCCAGGAAGCGGCCAAGGCTGGAGAACAAGAAGGGCTTCATCAGCGGCGCGAACTCCATCGCCAGCCAGGCGTGAAAACGCTCCGGCTGCTGCGAGAACAGGATCAGCAGCCAGGAGGCGGCGAGCAGGGCGGCGATGAAAAGGCCGATCAAGAGCGTCTGCATGGCCTTGATGCGTTGGGGCGACAGCCAGCAGACCAGCGGCAGCATGGCCAAGAGGGGCAGGGTCGCCGCCACGCCGGCGCCGAGCAGGCAGGCGGCCACGCTGAGGCCATAGAAGAGGCCCGCGAGGCGAGGCCGCCGGCCGGTCGCGGCCAAGGCGCCGATCGCGCCGCTGTAGGATGCGACGGCGATCAGCATCGGCTGGGCGTCGTGGGCATGCAGAATCAGGCCGAGGCAGCCGGCGAGCAGCAGCGGGCTGGCCGCGGCGCTGTCCCGGCCATAGAGTTCGCGGCCGGCGTAGTAGAGGCCGACCAGGGCCAGCATGACCCAGAAGCCGCTGGCTAGGCGCATCGCGTCGTGGGCCGGCAGCAGCCAGCCGAACAGGTGGCCGGTCATCGCGGCGCTCCAGTAATAGAGCGGCGGCGCGTGGAAGAGGCGGCCGGCGAGTTCGGGGGCCAGCCAGTCGCCGGTATGCAGCATGTGCCAGGCGACGCCGATATGGATGGCGTCCTCGCCCTTCCAGGGATCGCGGCCGAAGAGGCCCGCCAGCACGTAGAAGGCGAGCATGGCCGCCAGCGCCCAGCCGGCCGGAGGCAGGCGCAGGCCGCGGCGAAGCGTGGAGACGAGGTCAGGCATGGCGGCGGGGATAACGGCGGGAATAAAAAAGGCAGCCCTTTGGCTGCCTTTTATAGCGCAATTCCGTTTGCTCAGGCGGCGGATTTGCCGCGCATGGCGCCGAATTTCTGGTTGAATTTCTCGACGCGGCCAGCCGTGTCGACAATCTTCTGCTTGCCGGTGTAGAAGGGGTGGCAGAGCGAGCAGACTTCGATATGAAGCGGCTTTTTCATGGTCGAGCGGGTGGCGAAGGTGTTGCCGCAGGAACAGGTGACCTGGACTTCGGCGTAGTCGGGGTGAATATCGGCTTTCATCATGTGTCCTTTGAACGAGCGACCGGCGGATGTGGCCGATCTGGGAGGCCCGCGATTATCGTTGAATAAGGATTTCTGTGCAATGGCTTTTTTCGCGGCTTAATAAAGGCGCGCAACCTGGCGCGTGAAGGGTTGGGCCGCCTTGAGCGATTCGGGCAGCGCGAGCATCGCGCCAAGCGCGGCGTCGCGCTCGGGAAAATCGCCGTAAATCACGCCGACCCGATCCCGGCCCGAGAGGCTGGAACGGTAGGCGCGCAGCTCATCCGGGTTTAAGAGGGCGCTGGCGCGGGCGAGAAAAGTCTCGATCTGGCTGGCGTCGCCGGCCTCGGCGGTCATCAACTGGATGAAATAGTGCTGGCGCGGCGCGCTGGCGATCCATGTCTCGTATTGCGCCATGTGCTTTCGGGTCAGCGGCCCGAAGCGCGGGTTGATGGGCGCGTCGGCGAGTGTTGGCAAAGGCGTCGGCGAAGGCGTTGATGAAGGCGCTGGCGAGGGCAGGGGGGCCGGCGCAGCGCTTTCGTGAGGGGCGCTCTCCGGGCCCGCGCCGCGCGGGAGGAGTGCGTAGGCGAGGATGATCAGGATCGCCGCCAGGAGAGCGCCGGCCAGAGCCCATGTCAGGCCGTGGCCGCCCCTTGGATCGGCGCTTTGCAAGGGCGCGAAGCGGGCGTCCTCGATGGCGATGGCGACGTCCTGGTCATCGACCTGGTGGCTGCCCCGGGAATAGGCGGCGAGCAGCGATTTGTCGGCGAGGATGTTGATGCGCCGCGACAGACCCTGGGAAATGTCGGCAATCTCGCGGATGGCGGCTGCGCAAAACGGGCTGGGGCCGTGGTAGCCGGCGGTGCGCAGGCGAAATTCCAGGTAGCCTGCGACATCGTCGCCCTTGAGCGGACTGAGGTTGAAGTGCTGGGTGATGCGCTCGCGCAACTGGCGCATGTCGTTGGCGGCGAGGCGCTCGTCCAGTTCGGGCTGGGCGAAGAGCGCGATTTGCAGGAGCTTGGCGGATTTCGATTCGAGATTGGAGAGGAGCCGGATTTCTTCGAGCGACTCGGCCGGCATGGCATGGGCTTCGTCAATCAGCAGCACCACTTTCTTGCCGGCGGCGTAGCGCTCGATCAGCGTCTCCTGCAAGGCCCGCATCAGCGCATAGGGGGCCTTGCCCTCGGTGGCGATGCCGAGTTCGTCGGCGATGGCCCCGAGCATGTCGTGGCGCGATAGCGAGGGATTGGCGAGATACAGGGTGTCGACATGGGCCGGCAGGCGTTCGAGCAGCATCCGGCAGAGCATGGTCTTGCCGCTGCCGACCTCGCCCGTGACCTTGACGATGCCCTCGTCCTGGGTGATGGCGTAAATCAGCGCGTCCAGCGTCGGGCCGCGATTGGCCCCGGAAAAGAAATACTCGGTATGCGGCGTGATGCGAAACGGCGCTTCGCGCAATCCGAAGTGCTCCAGGTAGAGGCTCATCGGCGGTTCCAGCTTTCCATGCGGTTGTACAGGGTGGTGCGGTTGATGCCAAGCCGCCGGGCGGCGCGGCTCATATTGCCGCCGGAAAGTTCGATGGCCGCTTCGATGTAGGCGCGCTCCCAGAGTTCGAGCGTGGCGTCCAGGGTCAGCGAGTCGGTTTGTTCCAGATGCCGGCGCGCCGCTTCGCGCACGCGTTCGAGATCGACGGTGGCGAGCGCGCTGGGCGGCGGCGCGGCCTCGTCGCCGATGTCGCTGGCGTCGAATTCGGCCCGCAGTTGCTCCGGCCCGATTTCCTCGCCGGGGTGGCCGGCGACCAGGCGGATCACGATATTACGCAATTCGCGCACATTGCCGGGAAAGCCATAGTCGAGCCACAGCGCGCGCGCCGCCGGGTCGAGCGAGAAGGGTAGAAGGCCCGCCTTGGCGGCATAGATCCGGGTGAAATGATCGAGCAGCAGCAGGCGGTCGCCGCCCATGTCGCGCAGGCTGGGCACGGCGACGGCAAAGACCGACAGGCGGTGGTAAAGATCGGCGCGAAAGCGGCCGGCGCGGATTTCCTTGCGCAGGTCGCGATTGGTGGCGGCGATGATGCGGGCGTTCGAATGCCGCGTCTGGGTTTCGCCGACGCGCTGGTACTCGCCGTTTTCCAGCACGCGCAAGAGTTTCGGCTGCAATTCCAGCGGCAATTCGCCGATTTCGTCGAGGAACAAGGTGCCGCCGTCGGCATCCTCGAAATAGCCGGATTTCGCGCCGGTAGCGCCGGTGAACGCGCCCCGGGCATGGCCGAACAGGGTGGGTTCGAGCAGCGTCGGCGAGATGGCGGCGCAGTTCAGGGCGAGAAAGGGCTTGTCGCGGCGCGCGGTCAGGCGATGCAGATGGTGGCTGGCGACGACCTCCTTGCCGCTGCCCGATTCGCCCTCGATCAGCACCGGAAAGGCGAGATCGGCGTACTGGCCCAGTTGCAGACGCAGGCGCTGCATGGGCAGGCTGTCGCCGATCAGGCCGGCGGCAGGCTCGATCGCCGGCGCTTCGCCAAAACTCAGGGCCTGGCGCAGCAGGGCCCCGAGCCGGCCCGGGTCGCAGGGCTTGCCGACGAAATCAATGGCCCCGAGCGTGCGCGCATGTCGGGCATTGTCGTCGTCATTCTGGCCGGTCAAAATGATGATTTTCATGTCCGGCGCGAGCGCCAGAAGATCGCCGATCAGCGAAAATCCCTCGTCCGGGCGGTGCGGCAGGGGCGGTAGCCCAAGGTCGACCAGGGCCAGTTGCGGCGCTTGGCGCAATTGGCGCAGCAGATTGAGGGCGTGCGGGCGGGAATGGCTGGTGACGACATCGAAGTCCCCGGCGAAGGCGAAACCGAGCGATTCGGCAATCAGCGGGTCGTCGTCGACGATCAGCAGCAGGGGCTTGGCGGCAGACAAGGACGCAACATTCCTTTGGACAATCGCACGATTATAGCCTTGTCGCCAAGGCGGGATGGCCGGGGCTTCTGCTAAAATCGACGGACTTTTTTTCTGGAAACGCGACTTGTCGGACGACATCCTGGTCGATATCGAAGACCTCCATTTCAACTATGACGGGCGGCCCGTGCTGCAAGGGATCCATATGAAGATTCCGCGCGGCAAGGTGGTGGCCATCATGGGCGGTTCGGGCTGCGGCAAGACCACGCTCTTGCGCTGCATCGGCGGCCAGCTGAAGCCGACCGGCGGGCGCGTGCGCCTCGATCGCCACCCCGTCTCGGAGATGTCTCACCAGGCCTTGTATGGCATCCGGCGAAAAATGGGCATGCTGTTCCAGTTCGGGGCCTTGTTTACCGACATGTCGGTATTCGACAACGTGGCTTTCCCGATCCGCGAACATACCGACATGTCGGAGGACATGATCCGCGATCTGGTGCTGATGAAGCTTGCCGCCGTCGGCCTGCGCGGCGCGCATCGGTTGATGCCCGGCGAATTGTCCGGCGGCATGGCGCGGCGCGTGGCGCTGGCCCGGGCGGTGGCGCTCGACCCCATGCTGGTCATGTACGACGAGCCCTTCACCGGCCTCGATCCCATCGCCCTGGGCGTCATCGGCCAGTTGATCCGTAAGCTCAACGACGCGCTGGGCGCGACCTCGATCATGGTCACCCATGACATCCAGGAGTCGCTCCTGATTGTCGATTACATTTATTTCATTTCCGAGGGCCGCATCGTCGCCGAAGGCACGCCCGATGAATTGCGCGCCTCGCGCGACCCATATGTGCACCAGTTCGTGCATGCCGAAGTCGATGGGCCGGTGCGTTTCAATTACCCCGCGCCGCCCTTGGCGGACGATTTTCTGAGGGCGGCAAATGCTTAGTGCAGTATTTCACACTATTCAGCACCTATGGAGCCGCGCCTTTGGCCCTCTGGCGGCGTTGCAAATCCTCGCGATACCACGCGGTATCGCTGCGGTTTGCGCCTTGCCAGAGAACCAAATCCGCTGGCCCATAAGTACCTCATAGCATGAAACACTGCACTAATCCCGCCGCCCTGTTGCGTCAGCTTGGGGCTTCGACGATAGAGCGCATCTGGCGTCTCGGTTTCGCCGCCCGCTTCCTGGCCGCGATTCTGCGCTTTTCCGGCACGGCTTTTAGCCGCCCGCAATTGACGGCGCGCGAAATATATTTCAGCGGCGTCTTGTCGCTCCTGATCATTTCCGTCTCCGGCCTCTTTGTTGGCCTGGTGCTCGGCTTGCAGGGCTTCGAGACCTTGCAGCGCTTTGGCTCGACCGAGGCGCTGGGCATTCTGGTTGCGCTCTCCCTCGTTCGCGAACTCGGGCCGGTGGTCGCCGGGCTGCTCTTCGCCTCGCGCGCGGGCTCGGCGATTACCGCCGAAATTGGTCTGATGAAGGCGACCGAGCAATTGAAGGCGATGGACATGATGGCGGTCAACCCGATCGCCCGCGTCGTCGCGCCGCGCTTTTGGGGCGGCGTCATCGCCATGCCCTTTCTGGCCGCGCTTTTTTCGGCCATGGGCGTGCTCGGCGGCTGGCTGATCGGCGTCGTTTTCATCGGCGTCGATGACGGCGCTTTCTGGTCGCAGATGCAATCCGGCGTCGATTTCCGCTACGACATCGTCAATGGCGTGATCAAGAGTTTTGTGTTTGGCATCGCGGTATCGCTGATTGCCGTTTTTGAGGGCTACGATTGCCTGCCGACCGCCGAAGGGGTGTCCCGGGCCATTACGCGAACCGTGGTGACCTCGGCGCTGGCCATTCTGGCGCTGGATTTCGTTTTGACTTCATTCATGTTCCGGGGAACTTAATGAACCGTACCGCCATCGACCTGTGGGTCGGCATTTTCGTTGCCATCGGCATTGGCTCGCTGTTGTTTCTCGCGCTCAAGGTCGGCAATCTTTCCTCCGCCCATTTGTCGGAGACTTATACGCTACAAGCCAAGTTCGACAATATTGGCGGCTTGAAGGTGCGCGGCCCGGTCAAGAGCGCTGGCGTGCTCGTTGGCCGCATCACCGATATCCGCTTCGATCCGGCCAGTTACGAGGCCGTCGTGACCATGGTCGTCGATGGCCGCTACCGCTTTCCGCGCGATACCTTCGCCGCGATCTACACGGCGGGCCTGCTCGGCGAGCAGTTCATCGGCCTCGATGTCGGCGGCGACGAGACGATGTTGCTGCCCGGCGATACCATCAGCAAGACGCAATCGGCGGTGGTGCTGGAAAAACTGATCAGCCAGTTCATGTTCAACAAGGCCGCCGAAGGACAGGAGACGAAGTGATGCGGATGGATATCTCGATCAGCCGGGGCTTTCGCGCCGTCCTGATGGCGGCCTGTCTGTTCTCCCTTGGCGGCGCTGCCGTGGCCGAGGAGGGCGCTTCTCGGGAAGGCAATCCGAAGGATCCCTACGAGTCCTTCAATCGCGCGATGTTCGCCGTCAATGAGGCCATCGACCAGGTTGCGGCGAGGCCCGCGGCCCAGGTCTATGACGCCATCACGCCGCTGCCGGTCAAGGCGGCCGTCGGCAATTTGTTCGGGAACGTCGGCGATTTGTGGGTGGGCGTCAATAGCGCCCTGCAAGGCAAGGGCGGCGATGCCGGCAACGATCTGGCCCGATTGCTGATCAATTCGACCCTCGGCATTTTCGGTCTTTTCGATGTCGCCAGCGAACTGGGCTTCGAGCGGCACGACGAGGACTTTGGCCAGACCCTCGCGGTCTGGGGCGTCGGCGATGGCGGCTACGTCTTTTTGCCCATACTCGGGCCGCGCACCATGCGCGACGCGGCGGCCTGGGGCGTCGATTACGCCGCCGATCCGGTGCGCTTCATCGACCCCGTCCGCGTGCGTTACAGCGCGACGGTGGTCCGTTTCGTCGATATTCGCGCAAGCCTCTTGCCTTACGACAAGGTCATCAACGAGGCGGCGCTCGACCGTTATAGCTACATCCGCGACGCCTATCTGCAACGCCGGCGCAACCAGATATTCGACGGCCATCCGCCGCGACTCGACGACGACCTTGATTAACCCGCCAGCCCCTTCACCGATCATGAAAAAATTTCTCGCCTTGGCCGCCGCCGCCTGTCTTGCCCTGCCGGTTTTTGCCCAGCAAGCGCCGAATGAAATGGTCCAGCAAGTCACCGACGAGGTGCTCGACATCGTCCGCAAGGATCGCGATATCCAGAATGGCAGCACGGCCCGGGTGATGGAACTGGTGGACCAGAAGGTGCTGCCGCATTTCAATTTCACGCGAATGACGGCGCTGGCGGTCGGCAAGGACTGGCGCAAGGCGAGCCCGCAGCAACAGCAGCAACTGGCCGAACAATTCAAGACGCTCCTGGTGCGCACCTATGCCAATGCCTTGACCAGTTACAGCAATCAGAAGGTGGTGTACAAGCCCTTCAGGATGAAGCCCGAGGATGCCGATGTGCTGGTGCGCACCGAGATCCTTCAGCCGGGCGCCAAGCCGGTTGGCCTGGATTACAACCTGGAATTCAAGAATAACGAGTGGAAGGTGTATGACGTGATTGTTTCCGGCATCAGCCTGGTCACCAATTACCGCGACCAGTTCGCGCAAGAGGTGCGAAACGGCGGCATCGACGGCCTGATTGCCTCGATCGCGGCCAAGAACCGCTCGCTGGAAGCCAGCCAGGCCAAGAGCGAGAAGAAATGATAGCGCGCGACGGAGCGCGCCTCTTCATAGAGGCGCCGCTGTTGATGATGAATGCCCGCGCCCTGCTTGACGCGGGCCGCGCCGCCTTGCAGCCGGGCGAGCAGATTTTCGATTTTTCCCGGGTCGAAGAAGCCGATTCCTCGGCCCTGGTCGTCATGCTCGGCTGGCTGCGCAGCGCGCCGGCCAAAGAAGCGAGCATTCGCTTTGCGCATCTTCCGGCCGGCGTTCTGTCGCTGGCCAAGCTGTACGGCTTGACCGAACTGCTGCCCCTGGCCTGAGCGGCGCTCGATGACCGCCGCCGTTTCCATTGTTGACGTTGTCAAGCATTTCGGCCCGCTGAAAGCGCTGGCCGGCGTGTCGCTCGACATCGGCCAGGGCGAGTTTTTCGGCCTTCTGGGACCCAACGGGGCCGGCAAGACGACCCTGATCTCGACGCTGGCCGGCTTGCTCCGCCCCGATTCCGGCGCGCTGAAGGTCATGGGCCACGATGTCGTCAGCGATTTTCGCGCCGCCCGCCGGCTGCTCGGCGTGGTGCCTCAGGAACTGGTCTTCGATCCCTTCTTCAATGTGCGCGAGACGCTGCGCATCCAGTCGGGCTATTTCGGCATACGCAAAAACGATGACTGGATCGACGAAATCCTCGCCAATCTCGATCTGACCGCCAAGGCCGACACCAATATGCGACGTCTGTCGGGCGGCATGAAGCGGCGCGTGCTGGTGGCCCAGGCCCTGGTGCACAAGCCGCCGGTGATCGTGCTCGACGAGCCGACCGCCGGGGTCGATGTCGAATTGCGCCAGGGGCTGTGGCAATTCATCCGCCGCCTCAATGCCGAGGGCCACGCCATCGTCCTGACCACGCATTATCTGGAGGAAGCCGAGGCGCTGTGCAAGCGCATCGCGCTGATGAAACAGGGGAGGGTGGTGGCGCTCGATACCACGGCCAATCTGCTGGCCGGGCATCCGGGCGCGTCGCTGGAAGATGTTTTTATCCGGACGATGCATTCATGATCGGCTTCTGGACCCTGTTCATCAAGGAAGTGCTGCGCTTCTGGAAGGTCGCCTTTCAGACCGTGGCGGCGCCCGTGCTGACGGCCTTGCTCTATCTGATGATTTTCAGCCATGTGCTCGATCAGCATGTGCGGGTGCATGGCGTGCCTTACAGCAGCTTTCTGATCCCCGGCCTCATCATGATGCAGGTCTTGCAGAACGCCTTCGCCAATTCCTCGTCCAGCCTGATCCAGGCCAAGATCACCGGCTCCATCGTGTTCGTGCTCCTGCCGCCCATTCCCTATGGCGCTTTTTTCGCCGCCTATGTGCTGGCGGCCACGCTGCGCGGGCTGATGGTCGGCGTCGGCGTCTTGCTGGCAAGCGTCTGGTTTGTCGATCTCCATGCCGTGGCCCCGGGCTGGATTATCGCCTTTGCTCTCGTCAGCGGCGCTCTCTTCGGGGCGCTGGGCATGATCGCCGGCATCTGGGTCGAGAAATTCGACCAATTGGCGGCCTTTCAGAATTTCCTGATCATGCCGCTGACCATGCTTTCCGGCGTCTTTTATTCCATTCACACCCTGCCCGGTTTCTGGCAGAGCGTGTCGCATTACAATCCCGTTTTTTACATGATCGACGGCTTTCGTTACGGCTTTTTCGGCGTCTCCGACGTCTCGCCGGCGCTTAGTTTCGCCGTCGTCTTCGCCTCTTTCGCCGTCGTGACCCTGCTGACGCTGGAACTGCTCAGACGGGGCTGGAAACTCAGAGGGTAATTACAAAATGATGCACCCCGACCAAATCAAGCAACGCATCTTGAGCGGTATGCGTTGCGACCATCTCGAACTCGACGGCGACGGCCGGCATTTCACCGCCCTCGTCGTCAGCGCCGAATTTATCGGCAAGAACCGGGTGCAGCGCCAGCAGCGCGTGCACCAGACCCTCAAGGAAAAGCTCGAAACCGGGGAACTGCATGCCCTTTCCTTCAAGACCCTGACCCCGGAAGAATGGAGCGCCCAGCGTGGATAAATTGTTGATCAAGGGCGGCTTGCCGCTGTCTGGCGAAGTCGCCATCTCCGGGGCCAAGAACGCCGCGCTGCCGATTCTCTGCGCCTCGCTTCTGAGCGCCGAGCCGCTTCATCTGACCAATGTGCCGCATCTCAACGACATCTCGACCATGCTGCGCCTTTTGGGCGAAATGGGCGTCGGCGTCACGCTGGAGGGCGCGGACGGTCTGGTTCTCGATGGCAGCGGCCTCTCGAATCCCATCGCCTCCTACGAGCGGGTCAAGACCATGCGCGCCTCCATCCTCGTGCTCGGTCCGCTGCTCGCCCGCTGCGGCGAGGCCCGCGTCTCGCTGCCCGGCGGCTGCGCCATCGGCGCACGGCCCGTCGATCAGCACATCAAGGGCTTGCAGGCGATGGGCGCGGACATCAAGGTCGAGCAGGGCTATGTCCATGCCACGGCCAGCCGCCTCAAGGGCGCGCGCATCTGCACCGACATGGTGACCGTGACCGGCACCGAGAATCTGATGATGGCGGCTTGTCTCGCCGAGGGCGAAACCATTATCGAAAACGCCGCGCGCGAGCCCGAAGTGGTTGATCTCGCCAATTGTCTGATCAGCATGGGGGCGCGCATTTCCGGGGCCGGCACTGACGTCATCCGCATCCGGGGCGTCGAGAAGCTGCACGGGGCGACGCATGCCATCATGCCCGACCGCATCGAGACCGGCACCTACCTGTGCGCGGCGGCGGTCACCGGCGGCGATGTGCGCCTCTTGAAAACCTCGGCCGCCTATCTCGATACCGTCGTCGACAAGCTGATGGACGCGGGTTGCGACATCGCCGTCGAGCGCGACGCCATCCGCATCAAAGCGCCGGCGCGCTTGCAGGCCGTCAGTCTCCGAACCGCGCCCTATCCGGCCTTCCCGACCGACATGCAGGCGCAGTTCATGGCCATCAACTGCGTCGCCGACGGCGTTGCCACCATCCGCGAAACCATTTTCGAGAACCGCTTCATGCACGCCAACGAGCTGATGCGGCTGGGGGCCAATATCCAGATCGAAGGCAATAACGCGATCGTGCGCGGCGTCGAGCGCCTGGAAGGGGCGACGGTGATGGCCACCGACCTGCGCGCCTCGGCCTCGCTGGTCATCGCCGGCCTCGTCGCCCAGGGCGAAACCCTGATCGACCGCATCTACCACCTCGATCGCGGCTACGAGCGGATCGAGGAAAAACTGGCCCGCCTCGGCGCCGAGGTGCGGCGGATCAACTAGGCGATCGCCGGCCGCAGGAGCCCTGTCGTCCGTCAATCCGCTGTCGTGGCTCGTAGGGCGCACAAAGCGCACAAAGCGCATTGCGCCATCCTGCCGGAATCGACCGCTCGAACGATCGGCGCAATGCGCTGCGCTTATTGCGCCCTTGTTTTGCGCCAAACGGCCCCAGACGAACTCAGCCGCGCGTTCGCGGCGTGAAGCCCGGGGGCGGCGCGGGCTTGGCCGCTGGCGCGGCTTCGATCAGCTTGACGATGGCCAAGGACAGGTTGTCGCCGCCGCCGGCGGCGCGTTTGCGGGCGATGTCGATCAGCATTTCGCTGGCCATGCGCGCCGAGTTGCCGTCGATCAGCGCGGCGAGTTCGGCATCCTCGAAATAGGCCCAAAGACCGTCCGAGCAGAGCAGGAAGGCGTCGCCCGCGACCAAGTCGCTTATCTCGGAAAAATCGAATTGCGGGCTATCCTGTCCGCCCAGCGAGGTCAGCAGCACGTTGCGATTGGGATGGGTCTGCGCCTGTTCGGCGGTGATGCGGCCAATGGCGATCAGGTGTTCGACATAGGAATGGTCGACGGTGCGGTTCAACAGCTTGCGACCGCGAAAATGGTAGAGGCGGCTGTCGCCGCAGTAGCCCCAGGTCACCTTGTCGGGCTGCAATAGCAGCATCACGGCGGTGCTGTGGGGATCCTTCTCGTTCATGTAGCGCGAGGCCTTGATCATGGTGTGCGCCTCGCTCATGCTGTTTTCCAGGAGGCAGCGCGGACTTTCCTCGTCTGGCGAGAAGCGCTCCAGATTGTTTTTTGCCGTGTGGATCACCTGTTCGGCGGCGAGCGCTCCGCCGGTATGCCCGCCCATGCCGTCGGCGACCACGGCCAGCGCGACGCCCCGCCGGCGCGGATGCGGCGGGCTCGCTCCCCCGACCCGGCGTTAT
>CAZFHE010000175.1:0-2691 GCA_964518615.1 uncultured Dechloromonas sp.
GGCTGGCATCTGGTGATCGGCTCGCTGATGCAGAGTTTCACGCCATGACGCCCGATAGCGTCATGGAAATCGGCCGTCAGGCGATCGGGGTCGCCCTGGTCGTCGCCGCCCCGATTCTCCTCACGGCTCTGGCCGTCGGCCTGATAGTCAGCATTTTTCAGGCCGCCACCCAAATCAACGAATCGACGCTGCAATTCGTCCCCAAGCTGACCTCCATGTTTGTCGTCATCCTGGTATTCGGGCCGTGGATGCTGCAATACCTGATCAATTACATCCAGACCCTGTTCGGCAGCATTCCGCAATTGATCGGTTAGCGCAGCGAACCCCAAGGATCCGTACTAACTGCCCTGGATCAATTCGACCTTGTAGCCGTCCGGATCCTCGACAAAGGCGATGACGGTCGTGCCGTGCTTCATCGGCCCGGCCTCGCGCACCACCTTGCCGCCACGGCGCTTGATTTCGGCGCAAGCCAAGGCGGCGTCGGGCACCGCCAGCGCAAGATGGCCATAGCCATTGCCCAGATCGTAGGCCGCGGTATCCCAGTTGTGCGTCAATTCGAGCACGGCGGACTCGCTCTCCGGCCCGTAGCCGACGAAAGCCAGCGTAAACCGGCCCCCGGGATAATCCTGGCGGCGCAACAGGCGCATGCCGAGAATTTCGGTATAAAAAGCAATCGAGCGCTCGAGGTCGCCGACGCGGATCATGGTGTGAAGAATGCGCATGGGGGGGCCACTCATGTGAAATTGATGGTCGGCGGATTATCGGCTGTCCGGCGATCAATTGCCATCACGGCTTCGCCCTGGAATTTTCGTTGGCGAGCCTTTCCTTCATGCCGGGGCGCTCGTAGCCATACACCTCCCTCGACCAATTGGCCGACCACCGGGCGAGCGGCACGACAAAGGCGCGCAACTCGGCCCCCCTTTCTGTCAGCGCGTAGCCATCCAGGGTCCGCGCCACGATATCGGCATCGCGCAACTCCTTGAGGCGGGCATTCAGGATGGAGGGCGATATCCCGCCGCACCGCTCCTGAAGCAGGCGAAAGGTGCCGGGACCCTCCCCCAGATACCAGAGGATGCCCAGCGCCCAACGCCGCCCCAGAAGATCGAAAAGCGCGTTGATCGGCGACCCGGAAAGGGAGCCTCTGACCCCGGCGCCCGGTTTTGGATTCGTCATGTCAGCTCCTCGCGGGCGCCTGGCCGCCCCCTAGAGGCCAGAAAGGGCGGAAGGCCAACAAGGAGCGGTTTGGCGCAAACCCGCATCATCTAGGCCGATGCTCCCGCAACGACCTCGGCCCGGGTTTTTCCGGCAATTCCGATGGATTGGTTTTCGAATTCATCAATGAAAACCACGAAACGGTCCGCCGGCGTCTTGGTGATTTCAACGGCGACATCGGTCAGTTTTCTGATCAGGCGGGTTTTTTCCTCCTGGCTGATCGGGTGGATGGCAAGGGTGATGACGGGCATGGCAATCTCCTTTTTCAAGATCAAGGGGGGTGTGCTATCTAAACAGTAGCATGCTACCAAATCAATAGCAAGCCCGCGCCACGACGCTGCGCCCCAAGCGAATGAATGATAGAGGGCCCGCATCCGTGATAATGCAAGTCTGTAGAAGCGCAGGCCGAAGGCGGCCCGCGCTTGACCCCGAATTACCTCAGACCACGGAGAAACGCCATGTTCGCAGCAAACCACTGGTTTTTCTGGGCAGTTCTGTCGGCCTCTTTCGCGGCGCTCACGGCCATTTTCGCCAAGATCGGCATCGCGGGCGTCGACTCCGATTTCGCCACGCTGATTCGCACCGTGATCATCGTCTTTGTCCTGGCGGCCTTTGTCTGGTTTGCGGGCAAATGGACCGACCCGCGCGCCTTGGCGCCCCGGACGCTCTTTTTCCTGTCCCTGTCGGCGCTGGCAACCGGCGCATCCTGGGTGTGCTATTTCCGCGCCCTTCAGATTGGAGAAGCGTCGAAAGTCGCGCCCGTCGACAAATTCAGCCTGGTCCTGGTCGCGGTATTCGCCTTCATGTTTCTGGGCGAGCGCCCTTCCCTGCGGGAGTGGACAGGCATAGGCCTCGTCGCGCTGGGCGTTCTGGTGCTGGCGATCAGGCGTTAAGCGCCTCGCTTCGCCCTCTTGATGCGCGGGCGGGGCTGATGCGCGCGATGCCGGCCCTCTTTCGCAATGCGCGATAACGCCGCCTTTTCCGCCCCCGCGAGCCGGGTCGCGATAGGCTAGAATTCTCTTTTGCTCTGACCCTGGCTTCTCCTCTTATGACCGCCCGCCTGCGCGAAATTCCCTATAACTACACCTCGTTTTCCGATCGCGAGATCGTCATTCGCCTCCTGGGCGCCGACAACTGGGCGATTCTCGATGAATTGCGCGGCGAGCGCGTCACCGGCCGTTCGGCGCGCATGCTCTACGAGGTGCTGGGCGATATCTGGGTGGTGCAGCGCAATCCCTATCTGGAAGACGACCTGCTCGACAATCGCGAGCGCCGCGATGCGCTGGTCGAGGCCCTGCGCCATCGCCTGAAGGAAGTCGAGAAGCGCCGCGCCGAAAACGAAACGGACGATCCCGCGCGCTCAGCCAAGGTCCGGCGTCTGGTCGAGGCGGCGCACCTGGCGGTAGACCGTTTCGCGGCGCATTTTCGAGAGACCTTCGATTTGCGCCGCAAGACCTTGAAGACCCTGGGCCGCCATAC
>CAZFHE010000176.1:0-2107 GCA_964518615.1 uncultured Dechloromonas sp.
CCGCGCAGCAGGTTGAGCGGCAGCGACAGCTTGCGCATCAGACCCTTGCCGCGCAGCGCTTCGAAATCGACCCAGACCATTTCGTAACCATGCGGCGGCACCAGGCGCGCCTCCATGCCATCCGGCTTGCCCAGCCAGACCCCCCGCCAGCCCGCGTCGCGCATCTTGTGCGCGACCGCGAGGGCCGGAAAAATATGCCCGCCCGTGCCGCCGGCCATGATCAGGAGGGTTTTGCTCACAGCTTGCCCCCGCGCATCAATTGCCGATTTTGGCTACGGCCGGGCTGCGCCCTTAACGTGCTGCGCACGTTAGCCTTCGCCGAAACAGGCAACGCGAACGTGTTCACAGTTTTCCACCTCGCATGAGTTGCCTGTTTTCCCAGTCAACGCGCAGAAGAATGGCCAGCGCCAGGCAGTTGGCGAGGATGCCGGAGCCGCCGAAGCTCATCAGCGGCAGGGTCAGGCCCTTGGTGGGCAAAAGGCCCATATTGACGCCCATGTTGATGAAGGATTGGACGCCCATCCAGATGCCGATGCCCATGGCCACCAGGGCCGGATAGAGGCGGTCGAGCTGCACGCATTGGCGGCCGATGGCGAAGGCGCGCTGAACGAGCACGGCGAATAGCGCGATGACCATCAGTACGCCGGCAAAGCCCAGTTCCTCGGCAATGACCGCGAGCAGAAAATCGGTATGCGCTTCCGGCAGATAAAAGAGTTTCTCGACCGAGCCGCCCAGCCCGACGCCGAATAGTTCGCCGCGCCCGAAGGCGATCAGGGAATGCGACAACTGGTAGCCCCGCCCGTAGGCGTCGCCCCAGGGATCCATGAAGCCGAAAATACGGTCGCGGCGGTAGGGCGAGACGATGATCAGGATGGTGAAGGCGATCAAAAGGCCGACGGTCAGGAGCGCGAACAGGCGCGGCTTCAAGCCGCCGAGAAAGAGGATGCCCATGGCGATGGCGATGATGACCACGAAAGCGCCGAAGTCCGGCTCCTTCAAGAGCAGCATGCCGACCACGGCCATGGCGCCGAACATGGGCAGGAAGGCTTGTTTCAGGTCGTGCATCACATTGATTTTGCGCACCGTGTAGTCGGCTGCGTAGAGCACGGCAAAAAGCTTCATCAATTCGGAGGGCTGGAGATTGGCAAAGCCCAGCGATAGCCAGCGCCGCGCGCCATTGACATCGCGCCCGATGCCGGGAATCAGCACGATGGCAAGCAGCACGACGCCAACCAGAAAGAGCCAGGGCGCGAGTTTTTGCCACAGCGACAAGGGCGCCTGAAAGACCACGGCGGCGGCGATGAGGCCGATGCACAGAAAAATGCCATGGCGCACCAGATAGTAGGCCGGCTGGTGATTGGTGAAGCGATTGCCCTCGGCGATGGCGATGGAGGCGGAATAGACCATCACCAGGCCGCCGAACAAGAGCAGCAGCACGCTCCACAACAGGGCGTAGTCGATTTCGGCCAGTTGCCGGCGGGGAGCGTCGAGCGCCGAGATCAGCATGGCAATTCCTTGATGGCGGCGACGAAAGCCTCGGCGCGCGCCGCGTAATTGCGATACATGTCGAGGCTGGCGCAAGCCGGCGAGAGCAGCACGCAGTCGCCGGCGCGGGCTTGTCCCGCCAGCCAGGCGACGGCTTCCCTCATGTCGGCGCAACGGCGCAGCGGCAGGCCGCAAGCGGCGATGGCCTTTTCGATGGCCGGCGCATCGCGCCCAATCAAGGCCACGGCGCGGCCATGCCGCGAGAGCGCCGCTTCCAGCGGCGAAAAATCCTGCCCCTTGCCGTCGCCGCCCAGCACGATGGCCACCGGCCGGCCCAGTCCTTCGATGGCGGCCAGCGTCGCGCCCACATTGGTGCCCTTGGAATCATCGACATAGCGCACGCCGCCGATGTCAGCCACCGTCTCGACGCGGTGCGCCAGACCGCGAAAAGCCTTCAAGGGCTCGATCAGGCTGGCTGGCGCGACGCCCAGCGCCTCGCACAAGGCCAGCGCCGCCATTGCATTGGCGGCATTGTGCAGGCCGCAGAGTTGCAGCGAGGCCAGATCGACCAGAGGCTCCCCCCCCCCCGCCGGCGCGCCCCGCGCCGAACCACCACGCTGCC
>CAZFHE010000177.1:0-4264 GCA_964518615.1 uncultured Dechloromonas sp.
ACCCCCGAGGCGGCCACCCGCATCGAGCGCACCACCACCTATACCTACCAGAACATCCTGGGCCGCAGCCTGCTGGCTGAAATCGACGGCCCGCTGCCCAATGGCCCCAAAGGCGCTCCGGAGGATTCCGACATCACCCGCTACCAGTGGGATGAACGGGGCAACTTTATCGTCGCCGTCACCCATCCCATGGGGCTGGTCGAGCGATTCGAGTACCAGCGCGATGGGGTCAACCCCACCGGGTATCTGGCAGCGCACATTGGCCCGGATGGGATACGCACCCAGCGCGTGGTGGATGCCGATGGACGATTACGGCAACTGCTGCGCGCGGGCCTGGAAATCAGCCTGGACTATGATGCGCTGGGCCGCGTGGTGCAATACCGCCGCAATGACGGCGCCTGGATACGGGCCGGGTATGACGAAACAAATCGACGTGTGGTCTATACCCTGCCCGATGGCCAAACACGCTACCGGCAGTACGACAGCGAACGCCGCCTCACCGCAGAGGGCTGGCTCGATGCCAAGGGCGCCCCGCTGCTGGCGCCGCAGCAAATCGAATACGACCCGGAAACCGCGCAACCCAGCCGCCTGATCGCCCCCAGCGGTCTCATCACCGAATGGCAGTACGACGAAGGCGGGCAACTGCAAACCACCCGGCGGGATGCGCTGGTTTCGCGCCAGCGCTTTGACCCGGTCGAGCGGCTGTTGCAGGTGACGCACAACGACGCGGAAACCCGCCTGCAAAGCGACGAATCGGGCATGCGCCACACCCTGAGCCTGCCACACGGCGCCGAACATCATCGGGTGCAGGATGACTTCGGCCGGACCGTGCAGGTTCGCCACCCCGACACGGGGGTCAGCGTGGCCGCCTACGACGCCGCCGACCGGCTCATCGCCAGACACGATGCCCGCCGCCGCAGTCATGCGCGTTTCGATGCGCTGGGCCGTCTCATCGAATTGCGTCACAGCGATACCAGCCAGAGGGGCGCCGCCCATGGCATGGAACCCGATGAAAGCATCGTCCGTTACCAGTACGAAGGCGTCTATCTCCGTCGCATCGAATCCGCCGCTCAAGAGAGCCGCTACCACCATGACGCCCATGGCCGCCTGATCGAACATACCGTCGGGCTTCGCGCCCAGGCCGCCCCGATTACCCTCACGACCCGCTACACGCGAGATGCCTTTGGGCGAATCGCACGCATCGACCTGCCCGAAGGCGCCCGGCTCTTTCCGCATTACGACGAACATGGACGCCTGCAAACCGTGCAAGTGCAAACGCCAGCGACCCGCTGGTGGCAGACCGTCCTGCGCTGGATCTGGCCCACATATGGCATCCGCACCTTGATAGGTGAGCTGGAACTCGCCTCCAGCACCGGCATACAAGGCTACGCCCATGCCAACGGCCTGGGCGTTCGGGCTCAATACGACCCGGCGGGCCGTTTGGTGGCATGGCGCGATGGGCCCGTCGACACCCGCCTGGCCTTCGATGCGGGCGACCAACTCCGGCGCATCGAACGCCAAGGCCCGTCCTGGCAAGCGCTCGCCGGGTCCGGGCAGACAGCCGCGACGCTGCGCTACACCCCTTTCGGGCAACTCTTGTCGGTGCAAACCGAAGGCCGCGCCAACCGCCCCGGCAACGAGCAGTACGGCTACGACCTCAACGGCAACCGCCTGATCGCCCGCCTCGACGGTCTGGAAAACCGCTACACCTATACCCCAGCCAGCGACCGCCTGCTGGACATCGAGGGGCTGGACATTCGCTACCACTACAACCGCGTGGGGGAGCCCGAGCAGATTGAACGCGGGGGCCAGAGACGGACCCTGACCTACGGACCGGACGGTCAGATCGCGCGCATCGAGCAAGACGGCAGGCTCCTCGCGCAGTACGTCTATAACCACGCCCGCCAACGCATCGCCAAGACCACGGGCCAGGGAGACCGGCAGACCACCACGTACTTCACCTGGCAAGGCGGGCTGGTCGATGCCGAGATTGACGAAGCAGGGCGGGTCCAACGGCGCACCCTCTACCTGGGTGTGAAGCCCGTGGCCCTGATCGACTACGGCGCCGCGGACAAGACGGTCCGTCTGTACGCGATTCACGTCGATCATCTGGGGACGCCGCAAGCGCTGACCGACGAACGGCAGGCGGTGCTCTGGCAGGCGCGTTACGACAGCTTTGGACGCGCCGAGATACAGGCCAGCCCCGCCGCCGGCGGCCAAGCGGCGCGGCAAGGCATCATCCGCGCCGCCCATGCCGACGCGCCCCGCCGCTTTGAGTTCAATCTGCGATTCCCAGGCCAGTATGAAGACGCCGAAACCGGCTATCACTACAACTGGCACCGGTACTATGATCCGGAAACAGGACGTTATTTGACGCCGGATCCGATTGGGTTGGCGGGTGGGACTAATGCGTATGCGTATGCGGGAGGGGATCCGCTTTCTTATATTGATCCGTCGGGGTTGGATACGGCGGTTGTAGTCGGAGGGCCAACTGCTGGTAATCCGTTTGGACATACAGCAATAGGGTTTACTGGAAACGGCGTCTATAGTTTTGGAACTGGAACAGCGCTAGGGTCGAGTTTTACAGACTATCTTGCCTCACAAGCAGCATACCGAAATTCCCGTATTTATATTATAAAAACCACGCCAGAACAGGAGGCCAATATGATTGCGCATCTGAACGAATATCCTTCCACAATGCCCAATCCGTTAGCTGGTATTGGAGGATTTTTTGCCTCTCTGAATGATAATTGTGCGACACGTACCTCGAGTGCGCTGGAAGTTGGTGGTCTCCCGGCAACGGAGGGTGGAATAACATTTCCAGCTGATGCATGGGTTCATGCTTCTCAGTATTCGGAAGAAGTAATAATAGTGCGACAAGGTGACACTGTGCCCGCTAGGTTCAACGAATTCAATCCAAAATAGTGAGGCGTTGATTGTGACAAAAAAGCTTGTTCCTATAGGTGCGCTTTGTTTGTCTCTCTGGGTGTGTTTCATTTTTGGATACCGTATTTATCCTATATGGAACGAAATGAAGCATGGCAAAGAAGGTCTTCATGACAAGCATGAGTGGTCTATTGTCCAAGGTTATGAGTGGAAATATAGAGATGCGGAAAATAACAAACCATATATTATAGAGGAAACAAGATTCGAGAAATATGCAAGTAAGGATGATCCGCCGGTTGTGGCATTTCCTGTCAAGGGGAAAACAAAAGGCTACGTAGTGATTCTATCCAAAGCAAAAGGCGGGGCTATGCTTAAAGTATTGCCGATAGTGGATTTCGAGCTTACAAAAGGAATTTATGAGGAAATAAAATCGAAAGTATCGCTTTCTGATGATGTTGATAAATTTATTTCTTCTCATATAGTTAGTGAAAAATAACTGGGCAATAAAGGCTCGGGTTCGGATTAATTCAGCGTAATTCGTGAAACCCTGGGGCTACTTGAAAACGTGCAGTACGGCTACGACCTCAACGGCAACCGCCTGATCGCCCGCCTCGACGGTCTGGAAAACCGCTACACCTATACCCCGGCCAGCGACCGCCTGCTGGACATCGAGGGGCGGGACATTCGCTACCACTACAACAATGTGGGGGAGCCCGAGCAGATTGAACGGGGGGGCCAGAGACGGACCCTGAGCTACGGGCCGGACGGTCAGATTGCGCGCATCGAGCAAGACGGCAGGCCCCTCGCGCAATACGTCTATAACCACGCCCGCCAACGCATCGCCAAGACCACGGGCCAGGGCGGCCAGCAGACCACCACGTACTTCACCTGGCAAGACGGGCTGCTCGATGCCGAGATTGACGAACAAGGCCAAGTCCAACGGCGCTACCTTTACCTGGGCGTGAAGCCCGTGGCCCTGATCGACTACGGCGCTGCGGACAAGACGGTTCGTCTGTACGCCATTCACGTCGATCATCTGGGGACGCCGCAGGCGCTGACCGACGAACGGCAGGCGGTGGTCTGGCAGGCGCGTTACGACAGCTTTGGACGCGCCGAGATCCGGGTCAGCCCCGCCAGCAGCGGCCAAGCGGCCCGGCCAGGCCTCATCCGCGCCGCCCATGCCGACGCGCCCCGCCGCTTTGAGTTCAATCTGCGATTCCCAGGCCAGTATGAAGACGCCGAAACCGGCTATCACTACAGGGCACCTCGAACAACCCGAGTTTTTCAATCAATTCCGTCATGCAACGATGAAGATGATCGAATTTGGCTCAAGTTCCTCGGCAACGCGGCGCCACTCCGGGCGGTTTTGCCCTGTTTT
>CAZFHE010000178.1:0-5208 GCA_964518615.1 uncultured Dechloromonas sp.
CCATCGGTGGCGGAAATGTTGACCGCGCCGACGCTGACTTCGGCCTGGGTCATTTTCGGGCCAAATTCCTCGATGGCCAGTTTCACCAGACGACCGAGCGGATTGCTGGACAGGAAGACGGCGAGCGCGCCGACGATGAGCAGCAGGACGGCGGAAATCAACCACTTTTTCATGTCTCGGCTCCTTGGGGATGAAAGAAACAGTTTAGGGTTTTTCAGAGTCCGCCGATACCTTCCCGGGACGGGAATCCGCCTACTGGCCGCGCAGGAAGAGTTTGTCGAGCGCTGAAAGCGAGAGTTCGGTCCAGGTTGGCCGGCCGTGGTTGCATTGGCCGGCGCGCTCGGTTTCTTCCATCTGGCGCAGCAGTGCGTTCATTTCCGGTAGCGACAAGGAGCGCCGGGCGCGCACCGCGCCGTGGCAGGCCAGCGTCGCAAGGAGCTCGTCGCGCCGGGCGGTGAGCAGCCGGCTCTGGCCGTGCTCCTGCAATTCGGCGATCAGCGCGCGCGCCAGCGCCACCGGGTCGCCCCCCTGGAGCAGGGCCGGCACGCCGCGCACGGCAAGCTCCCTGGGGCCGAGCGGGGCGATCTGGAAACCCAGTTCGGCCAGCGCCGCGCTGTGTTCCTCAAGGATTGCGATGTCGAGCGCATCCGCCGTAAACACGGCCGGGATCAACAGCGCCTGGGCGGCGATGCTCTGGCTGTCGCAGGCCGCCTTCAGTTTTTCGTAAAGAATGCGCTCGTGCGCTGCGTGCATGTCGACCAGCACCAGGCCGCGCGCGTTCTGGGCCAGGATATAAATGCCATGCAATTGCGCTAGCGCATAGCCGAGGGGCGGCGCATCGCTCGTGGCGCTCGGGAAGACCGCTGGCGCGATGCCGCTTTCAGCGTCCTGCCGCGCGGCCCCGGCGAAGGCCAGATAGGCCGCGGCGGCTGGTTCGGCGATGCCGAGCGCGCTCTGGCGGGGGGGCGGCGCATAGACGGGGGAAGGATAGGGGCGCGCCGCTTCCGGGCGCGTTTCTGCCGGGGCCGGCTGAACCGGGCTTTCTGCCCCAAGCGGCGCGGACAGCGCGCGCTGCACGGCGTGGAATACGAATTGATGCACGGCGCGCGAATCGCGAAAGCGCACTTCGGTCTTGGCCGGATGCACATTGACATCGACCAGCGCCGGATCCATCTCGATGAAGAGGCAGACGGCGGGCTGGCGGCTTCCGTGCAGCACGTCGCGGTAGGCTTCGCGCAGCGCGTGGCCGATGACCTTGTCGCGCACGAAGCGGCCGTTGACGAACACGGTCTGGCCGTCCTTCGCCTCGCTTGCGCGCGTGGGGTCGATGGCGAAGCCGGCGATGGAAAGCGGCCCGGCGGCGGCCTCGACCCTGCGGGCGGCCTCTATGAAGTCCTCGCCGAGAATGTCGGCAATGCGACGGGCGCGGTCGGCCGGGGCCAGTTGGAACAAAGCGCGGCCATTGTGGGTCAGGCTGAAGGCGACCTCGGGGCGGGTCAGGGCCAGGCGCTTGACGGCCTCGGCGCAATGGGCGAATTCGGTGCCCTCGGCCTTCAGGAATTTGCGCCGGGCCGGGGTGTTGAAGTAAAGGTCGCGCATCTCGACCACGGTGCCGGCCATCAGCGCCGCCGGTTCCGGCTCTGCCCCCGCCTCGCCCTTGAGTTTCCAGGCGAGACTTTCGCCGCGCGCGCGGCTGGTGATGGCAAGCCGCGCCACCGAAGCCACCGAGGCCAGCGCCTCGCCGCGAAATCCCAGGGTGCCGACGCGCTCCAGATCGGCGAGGCTTACGATTTTGGAGGTGGCGTGGCGGGTCAGGGCCAGCGCCAGTTGATCCCTTGCGATGCCGCAGCCGTCGTCGGTGACGCGGATCAGCTTGATCCCGCCTTCTTCGAGATGCACCTGAATGGCCCGGCTGCCGGCATCGAGGCTGTTTTCGAGCAATTCCTTCAAGACCGAGGCCGGTCTTTCGACCACCTCGCCGGCGGCAATCTGGCTGATCAGGAGGTCGGGGAGGCGGGCGATGGTCGGCATGCGCGGATTATAATGCGGCCTCTTTCAAAGCCCCGGTCACTCCATGGAACTCCTGAGCCAATTCATCGACATCGTTCTCCACCTCGACATTCACCTGGCCTTGCTGGTTCAGCAGTACGGACTGTGGATCTACGCCATCTTGTTCGCCATTGTTTTTGCCGAAACCGGCTTTGTCGTCACCCCCTTTCTGCCCGGCGATTCGCTGCTCTTCGTCGCCGGCGCGCTGGCGGCGCTGGGCGAGGGCGGCATGGGCATCGTCACGCTGATGGCCGTGCTGGCGGCGGCGGCGGCCCTGGGCAATACGCTCAATTACCATATCGGCCACTTTCTCGGGCCCAAGGTCTTTCATTGGGAAAGTTCGCGCTTTTTCAACAAGGAGGCGCTGGTCAAGACCCATGCCTTCTACGAAAAACACGGCGGCAAGACGCTGGTGATCTCGCGCTTCCTCCCCTTGTTTCGCACCTTCGCCCCTTTCGTCGCCGGCATCGGGGCGATGTCCTACGGAAAATTCCAGTTCTACAACCTGGCCGGCGCGCTCGGCTGGGTCGTCTCGCTGTGTCTGGCCGGCTACTGGCTGGGCAATCAGCCCTGGGTCAAGGCCAATTTGTCGCTGATCATTGTCGGCATCATCATCGTCTCGCTCATCCCGGTCGGCATCGGTATCTTGAAGAGCCGGAGCGCCTGATGCGCCCCTGGGGCTTGCCCCTCTTGTGCGCCTTGCTGCTGGGCGGCTGCGCCACCGACATGGATCGTCAGGGACGAACCGGGACCAAGCTCGACGTCAAATATCTGGCCAAGACCGAGATTGACCGCATTGCGGATGCCAATCGCGCCGAGGTCGTCGATGGGCTGCTTTTGATCGCCGACAAGCTGTACAAGCGCAATCCCAAGGAATGGAAGAAGGGCGGCGAGGCCAGCCGCGAGGCGGCGATCGAGCGTTTGCGCCATCGCGAAACGGTCTCCTGGACGGAATTCGGCGGGCGTCGCGAGGGACAGGCGGCGGCGCTCGCTTTTACCGAAGCCTATTCCGGCGATCGCGTCGCGGCCCTGATGTACGGCTTGCTGACCATGGTCGATGCGGCTTTCGAGAACAAGCAGGAGTTTTTCCTGTTCGATCAGTTGAATGAGATGAAGCTCTTCAACAGCGCCCGCAATATGGAAATCGCCATCTGGAAGCTCTCCAACGACCGGCTCTCCAATGGCGAGACCTTCCTGCTCGCCAATGAACTCGATCCGTCCAGGCGCAATCTTTCCTTCGAGCGCGAATTCGGCCGCCTGACCGGATTGCTCGATTTCATGGCCAAAATCATCGCCGACCGCAATGGCCGCACCCTGTCCCGGGTGACTCAATCCGTGATCGGCGGCATTTTCCTGCCAGTGGGATTTTTGAAATGAAACGTGTCGTCATCCTGATTTCCGGCCGGGGCAGCAATATGGAAGCCCTGATCGCCGCCCGCGACGCCGGCGAACTGCCCGTCAGCATCGCCGCCGTCATCAGCAACCGCCCCGAGGCCCGGGGCCTCGAAACCGCGGCCCGCGCCGGCATCGCCGCCGTGGCGCTCGACCACAAGGCCTTCGAGAGCCGCGAGGCGTTCGATGGGGCGCTCGCCGAATGCATCGACCAACACGCCCCCGATCTCGTGGTGCTGGCGGGCTTCATGCGCATACTCGGCGAGGATTTCGTCCGGCATTACGAAGGCCGGCTCCTCAATATCCATCCCTCGCTGCTGCCGGCTTTTCCGGGGCTCAACACCCACCGGCGGGCCTTGGAGGAGGGCGTGCGCCTGCATGGCTGCACCGTGCATTTCGTCACCCCGGCCCTGGATCACGGCCCGATCATTCTTCAGGCCGCGGTGCCGGTGCTGGATTCGGATAGCGAAGACAGCCTGGCCGCCCGCGTGCTGGCCCAGGAGCATGTGATTTATCCGCGCGCCGTGCGCTGGTTCGCCGAAGGCCGCCTGCAATTGCAAAATGGCCGCGTGCTTGTGGCCGGCGCGGGCGAAAGCGCGGCGGCGCTGATCGCCCCCGGGGGCGGCTGAAGGCGAATGCCGGTCGTCCTGTTCGCCGCCCTGGCCGGATCGTTGTTGATCCACGGCGCGGCGCTGTTCGGGATCGACTTTGCATTGTTTGGTGACGAACCCGATACGCTCATACTGCAAGCCGAATTGCGTCCGCCGCCTTCGCCGGCGGCTGTACCCGCGCCAGCGGCGATCGCGCCCCCGCCAACGGTATCCGCGCCAAGGCCCAAACCGCCGCCCAAGCCGCGCCCGGCCTCAATCCCCATGGCTAGCCCGGCGCTCGCGACCGCGACGCCGGTCGCTATCGACAGGGCGGAACCAGAAGCCGAGGCTGGCGACGAGGAGATCATCGAAGCCGATCCGCCGTCGGACGCGGGGCCGCCCGCGCTGGCGCTGCCGGCCAGCGGCGTGATCCGCTTCATCATCATCAAGGAATCGCTCGGCATGGAGGTTGGCCGCGCCGAGCATCGCTGGGCATTTGGCGATGACGGCAGTTACTGGCTGCACGGGGTCAGCGAGACCAGCGGCATTGTCGGCTTTTTCCGGCCCGTGCGGATGACGCTGGAGAGTCGCGGCCGGGTGGTCGCCGGCGGCCTGCGGCCAGAGACTTTCCGCAGCCGCCGCGATGGCCGCGAGGCCGAGGAGGGGGCGGACTTCGACTGGGAGGCCGGAAAGCTGCGTCTATTGCGCGACGGCAGTTCGCACCGGCTGATGCCCGGCGCTCAGGATATTTTGTCGCTCAATTACCAGCTCGCCTATCTTGGAGAACTGGCCGAAGGCGCGGGATTGGGCATCGCCGCCGAGCGCTGGTTCGAGCGCCGCCAGATCGACGCCCTGGGCGAGGAGGACATCGAGGTGCCGGCCGGGCGCTTTCGCACCTTGCACCTGCGAGCGATGACCGAGAGCACGACGGAAATCTGGATCGCGCTCGATCATGGCCGCTTGCCGGTTAAAATCCGCTTCACCGACAAGCATGGCGACCGCTTCGAGCAAGTCGCCACCGATCTAGGATTCTGATGCAAGCCCGTTTTACGCCCGCCCTGTTTTCCCATGCCGAAGCCGTGCTCGGCCAGTTGCTGAATTTCGAACATCCCGCCGACGCCGTCGTCTCGCGCTATTTCCGCGAACACCGCGCGCTGGGCCATGCCGACCGCGCCTT
>CAZFHE010000179.1:0-1769 GCA_964518615.1 uncultured Dechloromonas sp.
TGACGCCCTTGACTTCGACCGCCTGCCCGGCCAGTTCGTCGCCTTGCGAGGAGGCGAGCTTGCCCTTGAGGGCGGCCACTTCCTTTTCCAGCGCGCGGATGGTGTCGAGCATGCCGGCCAGGCGCTCGGCGATGTCGTCGGGCTGGGTTTTCAACAGCGCCGAGATGCCGGCGACGCGGCCTGCCTGCTCCTGCACCCAGGCCAGCGCGTTGCTGCCAGTGATCGCTTCGACGCGGCGCACGCCGGCGGCGGTGCCGGTTTCCGCGACGATCTTGAATAGCCCGATGTCGCCAGCGCGCGCGACGTGCGTGCCGCCGCACAATTCCTTGGAGGAGCCGATGTTCAGCACGCGCACCTCGTCGCCGTATTTTTCGCCAAACAGCATCATGGCGCCGGATTGCTGTGCTTCGGCCAGCGCCATGACCCGGGCTTCGGTCGCGGCATTGGCCAGAATCTCGCCATTGACCATTTCTTCGACTTCGCGGATTTCCTCGGCGCTCATCGGCGCGTTATGCGCGAAGTCGAAGCGGGTCTTGTCCGGATCGACCAGGGAGCCTTTTTGCTGCACATGCTGGCCGAGCACCCGGCGCAGCGCCTTGTGCATCAGGTGGGTCGCGGAGTGGTTGCGCATCGTGGCCATGCGCTGCGCCTGATCGACCCGCGCCAGTACCGTGTCGCCGACCTTGAGCGCGCCCTGCTGCATGAGACCGTGGTGGCCATAGACATCGGCCTTGATTTTCTGCGTGTCCTGCACGCCGAATTGCACGCCCTCGGCGGTGATGAGGCCCGCGTCGCCAACCTGACCGCCGCTTTCGGCATAAAAGGGCGTGGCGTCGAGCACGACGATGCCCGTCTGCCCCGCGCCGAGTTGCTCCACCGCCACGCCTTCGTGATACAACGCGAGCACGCGCGCATCTTCCTGCAAGCGCTCGTAGCCGGTGAAAACGTTGCTTGCGCCCGCATATTCGACGGCGCGTTCCATCTTGAATTTGCCCGCCGCGCGGGCCTGGGTTTTCTGTTTGTCCATCGCGGCGTCAAAACCGGCCGCGTCGACCGCGACGCCGCGCTCGCGGCATACGTCCTGGGTGAGATCCAGCGGGAAACCGTAGGTATCGTGCAGGCGGAAGGCCACCTCGCCCGGCAGCGTCCGCGCGCCCCCGGCCAGCGCGGCGTCGAGAATCTGCATGCCGTTTTCCAGGGTTTCGAAAAAGCGCTCTTCCTCGGCCCGCAGGATTTGGGCGATATGCTCCGCCTCCGCCGCCAGACGCGGGTAGGCCGCGCCCATCTGCTCAACCAGCACCGGCGCCAGCTTGTGGAAGAAGGGCTTTTTCTGCCCCAGCTTGTAGCCATGCCGGATGGCGCGGCGGATGATGCGCCGCTGCACATAACCCCGCCCTTCGTTGCCGGGTATTACGCCATCGCTGACCAGAAAGGCCGTGGCGCGGATATGGTCGGCGATGACCTTGAGCGAGGGATTGGCAAGATCGGCACAGCCGGTTTCGCGCGCGGCCGCCTCGATGAGATGCCGGAAGATGTCGATTTCGTAATTGCTATGCACGCCTTGCAAAATGGCCGCCAGACGCTCCAGGCCCATGCCGGTATCGACGCAGGGCGCGGGCAGCTTGGTGACGCTGCCATCCTCGTGCATCTCGAATTGCATGAATACGTGATTCCAGATTTCGATGAAGCGGTCGCCATCCTCATCGGGGCTGCCGGGCGGGCCGCCGGGGATGTGCGGGCCGTGGTCGTAAAAAATCTCGGAACACGGG
>CAZFHE010000180.1:0-5023 GCA_964518615.1 uncultured Dechloromonas sp.
GAAAGCTCCCATTCCAGCGTGGTCCGGCTGCCGAAGGCCGGGCGGACATCGAGGCAATCGGCGATGGCGCGGCCCTTGACGTGCGCGTACAGGCTGCGGATTACGCCGGCATGGGTGACCAGCGCCGCCTCGGCCACCTTCAGCGTGGCGACGAAATCCAGCGCCCGCCGCTGCAACTGCCGGGCCGACTCGCCGCCGGGCGGGATATAGCCATCCACATCGGCCGCCCAGGCATCGAGTTCATCGCGAGGAATATCCGCCCACGCCCGGCCTTCCCAAGCGCCGAAATGCATTTCCCTCAGCCTTTCATCGAAAACCGGCCTCGGGTGCAGCGCCGCCGCGAGTTCCCGACAGCGCTGCAAGGGGCTGCTCCACAAGGGCAGACCCGGCGGCAATTCGACGCGCAAGCGGGCGGCGAAAGCTTCCGGCGCTTTTGCCGGCACATCCGTCGCGCCGTAGCAGATGCCCTCCGCCACCCTGGGCGGCGGATGGCGGATCAGATGGAGGATCAAGCCGGCCATTGGGCCAATAGGCCAAGGTAGAACGCGATTTCGGCCGCCTGTTGAACGGCGCCCAGGCAGTCGCCGGTGTAGCCGCCCAGCCAGCGGCGGAATTTGGCCGCGAGCCAGACGGCGGCCAGAAGCGCCAGGAGGCAGCCGGCCAGCGCCTGGGGCCAGGGCAGGGGCAGGAGGCCGAGGGCGGCGAAGCCGGTCGCCACGATCAGCGAACCGGCGGAGAGCCGCCTTCCCAAGGGCTTGGCCTTGGCCAGCAAATCCTCGCGCACATAGTCCATGGTCGTGAGCAGCAGCGAGGCGGCATAGCGCGATACGGCATGGCCAGCGAAGAGCGCCCAGGGAACCAGTTCTGGATCGAGGGCGGCGAGCAGGGCGAATTTGCCGCTCAGGCCCAGCCACAGTGCGATCACGCCGTAATTGCCGACCCGCGAATCCTTCATGATTTCCAGGATGCGCGCTTTGTCCCAGCCGCCGCCGAGGCCATCGGCGGTATCCGACAGACCGTCCTCGTGGAAAGCGCCGGTGGCGTACAGCGTGGCCGCCATCGAGAGCAACACCGCGACCGGCTGCGGCCACAGTTGCAGCGCGCCCCAGTAGGCCAGCGCGCCCAGCGCGCCGACGATCAGGCCGACGGCGGGAAAGTAACGGGTCGAGGCATCGAGTTTGTCCGCCGAGTGGCCCACCCAGGCCGGCACCGGCAGGCGGGGGAAAAAACGGATGGCGCCGAAGAAATATTCCAGTTCGCGGCGCGGCATCAGGCTTTGTCTGCCACGCCGGCCGACTCGAAGCTTGCCATCTCGTTCATGAAGGCGGCGGCGGCCCGCGCCAGCGGGAAGGCCAGCGCGGCCCCGGTGCCTTCGCCCAGGCAAAGGCCGAGGTCGAGCAGGGGTTTGGCGTCGAGCGCCTGCAATTGCGCCGCATGCCCGGCCTCCGCCGAGCGATGGCAGAACACGCAATATTCCCTCAGCGCCGGGAAGAGCTTGGCCCCCGTCAGCGCGGCGGCCCCGGCGATGAAGCCGTCGATCAGGAGCAGCATCCTGGCTTGGGCCGCCGCCAGCATGGCCCCCATCATCATCGCGATCTCGAAGCCGCCGAATTCGGCGAGCACGGCGAGCGGCGCATTGCCGCCCACGCGATCGCGCCGCATGGCCTGTTCGAGCAGCGCAAGCTTTTTCTGCAAACCGGCATCGTCGAGGCCGGTGCCGCGCCCGACGCAATCGGAGAGCGGAACCCCGGTCAGGCAATGGGTGATCAAGGAAGCCGCCGCCGTATTGCCGATGCCCATTTCGCCAAAGCCGATCACATTGCAGCCATTGCCCGCCAGATTGCGGACGATTTCGGCGCCACGGGCGATGGCCAGTTCGCACTGTTCCACCGTCATTGCCGCTTCTTCGATGAAATTGGCCGTGCCGGGGGCCACCTTGGCGTGGATCAGGCCCGGACGATGGCCGAAATCATGGGCGACGCCGGCATCGACGACGGTCAGGTGCAGGCCGTTGTGACGGGCGAAAACATTGATCGCGGCCCCGCCCGCCAGAAAGTTGTCGACCATCTGCCAGGTCACTTCTTGCGGATAGGCCGAAACGCCGGCCCGCGCCGCGCCGTGGTCGCCGGCAAAGACCAGGAGGTGCGGCAGGCTCAAATGCGGATCGAGACGCTGCTGGATCAGCCCGATCTGGCGCGCGAGCGTCTCCAACTGGCCGAGCGAGCCGCGCGGCTTGGTTTTCTGGTCGATCTTGTGTTGCAGGGCGGCGGCCAAGCCCTGATCGGGGGCCGCGATGTGGAAATGGGCATGCATGTGATTTTTCCTGTCCTGTCCCGAAATAGGCATCTGGCGATTTTGCTTGACTCGCCCGGCGATGTAACCATGAATTTGAAAAATCTCCTGGCGCAATACAATCCGCCATCCCACTTCGAGCAGATAGTCACCATGAAACAACTGATTCTCGGCGGCGCCCGTTCGGGCAAGAGCCTCTTGGCCGAACGGCGGGCGGCGGCCAGCGGACGGCGCGTCGTCTATCTGGCGACGGCTGAGGCGAAAGACGGCGAGATGCTGCGCCGTATCGCCCATCACCGCGCCCGGCGTCCAGCCGAGTGGGAATGCGCCGAGGAAACCCTGTATCTGGCCGATCGCTTGCGCCAACTGGCAAGGCCCGACACCTGCCTCCTGGTCGACTGCCTGACGCTATGGCTTTCCAACCTGCTGTTCGCCGGCCGGGCGGCCGCCCAGGCCGAGGCGGGCGAGCCGGTCGATTGCCCGCTATTTGCCGGACAAACCGGCGCGCTGATCGAAACCCTGCCGCGCCTGCCGGGGCAGGTGATTCTGGTTTCCAACGAAGTCGGCTGGGGCATCGTGCCCATGCATCCCGTCTCGCGCTTGTTCGCCGACGAGCAAGGACGGCTCAATCAGCGCGTGGCCGCGCTCTGCGATCAAGTCACCCTGGTTGCCGCCGGTCTGCCGCTGGAACTCAAAATTCCGGCAGCAGGGGTTTGAGCTTTTCCCAATCGAGCGCGGCCTCGACCGCATCGGCCAGCCGATCGAGATCCGCATCGCGCCGGGCGGCGAAATCCACCGGCGCGCGCTCATTCAAGCCCGCCCAGGCCAGCAGGGCCGTCAGCGCCTGTGGATGATCGAAGAGGCCGTGGCAATAGGTGGCGAACACCTGCCCATCCGCCGAAATCAGCCCATCTTGCCTTCCATCGGCCAGTTCGACGGCGGCGCGTTCCTGCCCATCGGCGGCGGTCACGCCAAGATGAATCTCATAGCCCGTCATCGCCGGACGCCCCGGCAGGCATAAGTGACCGCTCACATTGCGTAATTGCTTGTCGCGCTCCAGCGTCGTTTCGCAGCCCAGCACGCCGAGGCCCGCCGTGCTGCCGGACGGCCCTTCCAGACCCAGGGGATCGTGAATCGCCCGGCCCAGCATCTGGTAGCCGCCGCACAGCCCGATCAGTTTGCCGCCATAGCGCAAATGCTTCTTGAGCGCCGCATCCCAGCCCTTTTCGCGCAGCCAGTCGAGATCGGCGCGCACCGCTTTCGAACCGGGCAGAACGATCAGATCGGCGGCGGGCGGCATCTCGCCCGGACCCACCCAGCAAAAATCGACCTCCGGATGCAGGCGCAGCGGATCGAGGTCGTTGTGATTGGAGAGGCGAGGATACGCCGGCGCGATCACCTTGAGCCGCGTCTCGCCCTTGTCCAGGGCGGCCGTGGCAATCGCATCCTCGGCATCGAGCAAGAGGCCGTGCAGATAAGGCAGTACCCCGAGCACCGGCTTGCCGGTGCGTTCCTCCAGCCAGCGCAAGCCGGGCTCCAACAAGCCGATGTCGCCGCGAAAACGGTTGATCACAAACCCCTTGACCCGCGCCTGCTCGGCGGGCGACAGCAAATCCAGCGTCCCGACCAGATGGGCGAACACGCCGCCCCGGTCGATATCGGCCACCAGAATCACCGGGCAATCGACCGCCTCGGCGAAACCCATGTTGGCTATGTCGCGGTCGCGCAAATTGATCTCGGCCGGCGAACCGGCCCCTTCGACCAGCACCGCCTCGTAAGCGGCGCTCAAGCGCCCCCAGGATTCCAGCACCGCGCCCATCGCCCGGGGCTTGTAAGCGTGATACGCCTTGGCGTCGAGATCGCTGGCCACCTTGCCATGAATGATCACCTGCGCCTTCTGGTCGGTCGTCGGCTTCAACAACACCGGATTGAAATCCGTGTGCGGCAGAAGGCCGCAAGCCAGCGCCTGCAAGGCCTGGGCGCGGCCAATCTCGCCGCCATCCACGGTCACCGCCGAATTGAGCGCCATGTTCTGCGGCTTGAAGGGCGCGACGCGCACCCCGCGACGCTTGAGAATACGGCCCAGCGCGGCCACCAGCGTCGATTTGCCGGCATCCGACGTGGCGCCTTGAACCATCAGGGAATAGCAGCTCATGAGATGGCGACGGGCAAAGGGCGTCATTATTGCATCGAAGCGGGCGGGCATCCCGCACGATGAAGCCAGCCAGAATGCGCCGGCTCATTTTCTGGATGCCCATCATTGTCATTGCCCCGGAACTTCATCCGCTGCGCTGGCCTGTTTGAGCTGGTACCAGTCAAAACGGCGGGTGCTGAACATGGCGGCCGCGAGCGCCGCAAAGAGAAGAAGACTGCCCATGAGCAAGGCCATATCCTCCAGTTGCAGGATGCCGAACAGCATCGCGTAGAGGACGGCCAGTCCGCCGGCAAAGGCCGATGCCAAGCGCCGGGAGTCGAAGACCCCGGCAAGATAGGCGGCGATCAGCCCGATGCAGGCGATGGCGCCGACGAGGTAAGCCAGGGCAAAGGGCAGGTGTTCGGAAAGCGCGATCAGGAGCAGAAAGAAGATGGCCAGCGACAGACCCACCAGCACGTACTGCATGATGTGCATCGGGCGGCGGCGCAGGACTTCGCCAATGAAGAAGGCGGCAAAGGTCAGCACGATGAAGAGGCTGCCGTATTTCACCGCCCGTTCCGCTTGCAGGTAGATATT
>CAZFHE010000181.1:0-8735 GCA_964518615.1 uncultured Dechloromonas sp.
CGCCGAATCCGGCGTCGGGGAAGCGCTGGCCCCGAGCCGCAAGACGGCGATTGCGCTCATTCTGCTGCTGCCGCTGGGCGCGCTGATCGGCTACTCTCTGCTCGGCAATCCGGCGGCGCTCGATCCCGCGCGCACGGCGGCGCAAACGCCCATGAGTCCGGAACAGATCGACGGGCTGGTCGCCCGTCTGGCCGAGCGCATGCAAAGCAATCCCGACGACATGCAGGGCTGGCTGATGCTGGCCCGCTCCTACAAGGCGCTGGGGCGCTATGACGATGCCGTCGACGCCTATGCCAAGGCCGAGACAGTCATCGACAAGGAGCCGGATCTGCTGTCGAGCTATGCAGAAACCATCGCCATGTCCAAGGGCCAGCGTCTGGCCGGCAAGCCGCGCGAACTGGTCGAGCGCGCGCTGAAAATCGACCCTAGGCACGCGCACAGCCTCTTTCTCGCGGGCGCCGCCGCGATAGAGGCCAAGGACAACGCCCAGGGAATCGCCTACTGGGAAGCGCTGCTGCCGCAAGTCGAGCCCGGCAGCGAGCTGGATCAGATGCTGCGCGCCGGCATCGAGCAACTAAAGCAAGGCAAATAAACGATGGTCGACGCCGCCCGCCGGGGGTTCCTGCGCGGCCGGCCCCGGCCCAAGGCCGAGCCGCGCCCGCCCTGGGCGCGTCCGGAAGCGGCCTTTCTCGATCTCTGCACGCGCTGCCGCGACTGCCTGCCGGTCTGCCCGCAGCGCCTACTGGTCAGCGGCGACGGCGGCTATCCGACCCTCGATTTCCGGCTCGGTGAATGTACGTTTTGCGCCGCCTGCGTTGCCGCCTGCGAGCCGCGAGCCTTGCTGCGCCGCGAGGACGAGGCCCCCTGGCCCTACAAGGCCCAGGCCAGCCCCGCCTGTTTGCCGGCAAAAGGCATCGAGTGCCGGGTTTGCGGCGACTATTGCGCCGAAAGCGCCATCCGCTTTCCGCCCCGTCTTGGCGGCAGCCCCATGCCGGAAATCGACGCCGGGCGCTGCAATGGCTGCGGGGCCTGTGTCGCGCCCTGTCCGGTCGATGCCATCCGTATTGGCTGACCGGCGCATTTGCCTACGCCGGCCCTTCCTTGTGTTTTAATCCGTGCTGATCCCCTGGCTTACCGGAGACGCCCCATGACTTCAAAAAAGTTCCGCCTCGTCACCCGCAGCGATTTCGACGGCCTGGTCTGCGCCGTGCTGCTCAATGAACTGAATCTGATCGACGACATCAAGTTCGTGCACCCCAAGGACATGCAGGATGGCAAGATAGACATCGGCAGCCGCGACATCACCACCAATCTGCCTTATGTCGCCGGGGCCCATCTCGCGTTCGACCACCATCACTCGGAAACGCTGCGCAATCCCGTTGAGCAGGCCAATCACATCATTGACGCCAACGCCCCTTCGGCGGCCCGCGTCGTCTATGAGTATTACGGCGGCAAGGCGGCCTTCCCGCGCATTTCCGAGGCCATGATGGAGGCCGTCGACAAGAGCGACTCGGCGCAATTTTCTCGCGAGGACATTCTCGATCCCGGCGGCTGGGTGCTGCTCAATTATCTGATGGATGCCCGCACGGGCCTGGGGCGCTTTCGCGATTTCCGCATCAGCAATTACGCGCTGATGATGGACTTGATCAAGTACTGCCGCGACCACGACATCGACGACATTCTGGCCCTGCCCGATGTCAAGGAGCGGGTCGAGCTGTATTTCGCGCATAGCGACAGGGCCAAGGACCAGATTTTGCGCTGCGCCAATGTGCACAAGAATCTGGTGGCGCTCGATCTGCGCGGCGAGGACGTCATTTTCGCGACCAACCGTTTCGTGATTTACGCGCTGTTTCCGCAGACCAATATCTCGCTCCATGTGCTGTGGGGCGTGCAGAAGCAGAACACCGTGTTCGCCGTCGGCAAGTCGATTCTCGATCGCGGCAGCAAGACCAATGTCGGCGAATTGATGCTGGCCTATGGCGGCGGCGGCCATCCGGCGGCCGGCACCTGTCAGGTTGCCAACGAAGACGCGGCGGCGACGCTGGAGGCGCTGATCGCCCGCATCAACGCGGACGGCTGAGTCTTATTCGGGCGCGGCGCGGGGCGAGAGCGGCGTTGGCGAGAGGCCGGATTCGATCATTTCGGCTTCGAGCTTGATGCGCAAAATCAAGAGTCCGCACAATGATTCGCGCGCCCTGTCCTTGGACCAGGAGAGGTGGTCATCCGCGAGACAGGCGTCGATCTCGTAACGATTGGCGAGGTTGACGCCACAAACGGCTGCGTAGCGCTGAATCTCGTGATCCAGTTCCCGCAACTCCCGGTCATAATGTTCGAATCCGCTCATGGGCGGAGCATACAACCAAAGGAGAGCTTTCGATGTATCGGCTAGTCCTGCCGGATCCGCGCAAGAACATTGCCCTGGCTTTTCAGGATGTGCGGGAGGCTCGCGCCTGGCTCGCCAAGCAACCGCGAGCCCATTCGCGCCAGACCCTGGCGGCGCTGACCTTACAGATCGAAGCCATCGACGCCAGCCGCCTCGACGCGGCGTTGACCATCGAACTGCTCGGGCTCTTGCGCGCGGCGGCCCTGCCGCTGCTAGAGCACATCGAGCCCGGGTTCACGCGCAAGGCTCTGCCCCTGCTCGCCGATGAATACCGGGACTTCGAACGGGTCGCCAATTTCTGGTTCCGCCTGGGCGTCGCCTATCTGCGCCGTAATGAAGAGCTGGGCAACCAGGGGCGGGGCCTTGCGCTCAATCGCGCCGCCTCTGCCCTGCGGCTGGCCGCCTACAGCTATTTTCTGGCCTCCTATGAATGCCCCCTGTCGCTCGACCGCCTGATGCTGGGCCTTCTCGCCCGCGCCGTCCACGACGATGTGCTGGCCCGCCCCTTGCCGGACGAGGATTTTCCTCATCTGGGCGAAGCCACTGTCGGCGGCCATCTGGCCTGGGCCTTCCTGTTGCGCTTGATCGACCCTTACCGGCTGACGTCCTCGCAACTCTCCGCGGCCAATCGTCTCTTGAGCCGCTGGCGCGAACTGGCCAAATTCCGCGACAAGCCCGATGCCGATGCGCGCGCCCGCAATCTCGATCTGGGCGCGCTGTACGGCACCCCCTTGCCCGACGAAGCGCCGCGCTGGCTCGATGTTCGCGCCATCGACCGCAAATTGCGAAAGCGCCTCGAAGCCTTGCAACAGGGCGCATCGCCAGAAGATCTGAAACTCAGCAGCGAACTGACGCCCAGCGCCAGCATACGTCTCTTGAAGGAAATCCGCCTCAGCCTGACCCTGCCCGAGCAGGAGGGCGCCGACGGGCCGGGCGACATCGAGCTGGCCTTCGGCGGCGAGGATGCCTATGCCATGCTGCGCGGCAAGTATCTGAACGCCGCGGGCGACATCGACCTCGACAGTTCCGTGCTCGCCCATCAGCGCACCGCGCTGTTCGGCTTCGACCGCGCCGAGCAGGCAACGACCGCGGTCAAGCGCCTGAGGCTGCCTACCGAAGCCTGGAAATTGCTCGACGGCATGGCGCTGCGCCCATCCGCCGACACCGCCAGTCCGCGCCGCCGCTCGCCCTGTCTGGTGGCCGCCTATATCGACGATAAGGCGCGCCTCGGCGTCTTGTTCGGCTTGCAAGTCTTGACGGGGGATGCGCTCTCCGGCGGCCTGTACTGGTACGAGGGCGACATCGAAGCCGGCTGGTTGAAGCCAGAGGAGCCGCGCGTCCCGGGCGGAAGGCGCATTCCGGCCTTCCTGATTTGCGAGGGCGAGGAATTGTCGCTGGTGCTGCCCGCCTCGGCCAGCGCCCGGCTGGGCGTTCCGCTCGCGATAGGCGGCGCGTCGCTGGAACACCTGCAACCCGACGAAGTGCTCGAACGCGGCATGGATTTTGTCCGCTACGCCTGCCACGCCGTTTGACGCCGCCCAATAAAAAACCGCCGGCTGGCCGGCGGTTTTTTTGTGCGCGCTTGACGCTTACTTGGCGGCCATCCAGGCGCGGGCGGCGTCGAGCATGCGGCAGGAGTAGCCCCATTCGTTGTCGTACCAGGCCAGCACCTTGACCAGCACGGAGCCGTCCTCGCCCTTGATGACGCGGGTTTGCGTTGCGTCGAAGGTCGAGGAAACGGTGGTGTGATTGAAGTCCGAGGACACCAGCGGCTCGTTGTTCACGGCCAGGATGCCCTTCAACGGCCCATTGGCGGCCTGGGTCATCAAGTCGTTGATTTCTTCCTTGGTCGTGGTGCGATCCGCGGTGAAGGTCAGGTCGACCAAGGAGACGTTGATGGTCGGCACGCGTAGCGCGAAGCCATCCACCTTGCCGACCAGTTGCGGCAGCACGAGGCCGACGGCCTTGGCGGCCCCGGTCTTGGTCGGGATGATGTTGGCGGCGGCGGCGCGGGCGCGGCGCAGATCCTTGTGACGGACGTCCACGGTGACCTGATCGTTGGTGTAGGCGTGGATGGTGGTCATCAGGCCCTGCTTGATGCCGATCTTGTCGGCCAGCACCTTGGCGACCGGAGCCAGGCAGTTGGTGGTGCAGGAGGCGTTGGAAACGACGTTGTGCGCCGCTTTCAGATCGCTTTCATTGACGCCGACGACGATGGTGGCATCGACGTCGTCGCCGCCCGGGGCCGAAATCAGCACGCGCTTGGCGCCCTGTTCGAGCAACTGGGCGGCCTTGGCCTTGGTGGTGTAGGCCCCGGTGCATTCGAGCAGCACGTCGACGCCGTGGGCGGCCCAATTGACGCCCTTGGGATCCTTGGTCGAATAGAAGGGAATCTTCTTGCCGTCGATGATGATGACGTTGTCGCCTTCGGTGCTCACCGGGGTGGCGAAACGGCCGTGGGTGGTGTCGTATTTCAGCAGGTGAGCGTTGGTCGCCAGATCGCCGGAAGCGTTGATGGCAACGACATCGAACTCGTTCTGCAAGCCTTGCTCATAGATGGCGCGCAGCGTGCACCGGCCGATACGACCGAAACCATTGATAGCAACTTTGATAGCCATGCTTACTTCTCCTCTATGGAAAATCAGGACAGCATCGCCTTGGCCGTAGCAACCACCTTGGCGACAGTGAAGCCGAACAGGTCGAACAACTGGCCGGCCGGGGCCGCCTCGCCGAAGCGGTCGATGCCGATCACGGCGCCGTGCAGGCCGACATACTTGCGCCAGAAATCCGGGTGGGCGGCTTCGATGGCGATGCGCTTCTTGCAGCCGCCATTAAATACCGTGGCCTTGTATTCGGCGCTCTGGCGGTCGAAGACGCTGGTACAGGGCATGGAGACGACGCGCGCGGCGATGCCCTCGCCAGCCAGCGCGGCCTGGGCGTCGAGCGCGAGCTTAACCTCGGAGCCGGTGGCGATCAGCGTGATTTGCGCGGGGCCGCCTACGGCTTCCGAGAGCACATAGCCGCCCCGGGCGATGTCGGCGTCGGCGGCCTTTTGGGTCACCGTCGGCAGATTCTGGCGCGACAGGGCGAGCACGCTCGGGCCGTCGGCGCGCTCGACGGCCGCCGTCCAGGCGATGGCCGTTTCGGTCGCATCGGCCGGCCGCCAGACGTCGAGATTGGGAATGAGGCGCAGCGACGGAATCTGCTCAATCGGCTGGTGCGTCGGACCATCCTCGCCCAGACCGATGGAATCATGGGTGTAGACCATGATCTGACGCTGCTTCATCAGCGCCGCCATGCGAATGGCGTTGCGGGCGTAGTCCGAGAAAACCAGGAAGGTTGCGGTGTAGGGAATCAGGCCGCCATGCAGCGCGAGGCCATTGGCGATGGCGGTCATGCCGAATTCGCGCACGCCGTAATAGCAGTAATTGCCGCCCTCGGTCCGGGTCACGCCCCGGCTGCCCTTGCAGAGGGTCAGGTTGGAGCCGGCCAGGTCGGCCGAGCCGCCGAAAATTTCCGGCACGGCCGGGACCAGCGCCGCGATGGCATTTTGCGAAGCCTTGCGGGTGGCGATATTTTCGGCCTTGGCGCGGGTTGCGGCGAGATAGGCGGCCTTGGTCGCGGCCCAGCTGGCCGGCAGTTCGGCCTTCATCACGCGGCGCTCGAACTCGGCGGCTTCGGCCGGGAAAGCGTCGCGGTAGGCGGCAAAGCGCCGCTCCCAGTCTTCCTGGAGGGCCTGGCCCGCCGGTTTGCGGTTCCAGGCGGCGTAAACCTCATCGGGCACGACGAAGGGGGCGTGCGGCCAGCCGATGGCGGCGCGGGCGGCGGCGATTTCTTCCTGGCCGAGCGGAGCGCCGTGGCAGTCGTGCGAGCCTTGCTTGTTGGGCGAGCCCATGCCGATGATGGTCTTGCAGCAAATCAGGCTGGGCTTGTCGGTGACGGCCTGGGCCGCCAGAAGCGCCGCCTCGATGGCATCGGCGTTGTGGCCATCGACGCCGGGGACGACATGCCAGCCGCAGGCTTCGAAGCGCTTCGGGATGTCCTCGGTGAACCAGCCCTCGACGTGGCCGTCGATGGAAATGCCGTTGTCGTCCCAGAAGGCGATCAGCTTGCCAAGGCCCAGCGTGCCGGCCAGCGAGCAGGCTTCGTGCGAGACGCCTTCCATCAGGCAGCCGTCGCCAAGGAAGGCATAGGTGTGGTGATCGACGATTTCGTGACCGGGCCGGTTGAATTCGGCGGCCAGCACCTTTTCGGCCAGCGCGAAGCCGACGGCATTGGCGATGCCCTGGCCGAGCGGCCCGGTGGTCGTCTCGACGCCCGGGGTGTAGCCGAATTCCGGGTGGCCCGGGGTCTTGGCGTGCAACTGGCGGAAATTTTTCAGATCGTCAATGGAGACGTCGTAGCCGCACAGATGCAGCAGCGAATAGACGAGCATGGAGCCGTGGCCATTCGATAGCACGAAACGGTCGCGGTCGGGCCAATTCGGATTGGCCGGATTGTGCCGCAGGTGGCGTCGCCACAAGACTTCGGCGATTTCCGCCATGCCCATCGGCGCGCCGGGGTGGCCGGAGTTGGCCTGTTGCACGGCATCCATGGACAGGGCGCGGATGACGCTGGTCAAGGGGGAAAAGGAGGAAGAAGTGGCAACGCTCATGGGTCCGGAAATACAAGCTGCGAAAATACGAAATTATCCGGGAAACAGCCTCTCTTGGGTAGCGCCGCATCGCCGTCCAGCCGGTTTGAGCCGGCTGGAAAGGCCTCTGTCATCGCTCAGGCAGAATGGTAGGCGCTAGCGCGTTCCACCTCGCGGCGCGAGCCGAGAATGACCGGCACGCGCTGATGCAAGGACTCGGGAACCATGTCGAGAATGCGCTGGCGGCCCGTACTGGCGGCCCCGCCCGCCTGCTCGATCAGAAAGGCCATCGGATTGGCTTCGTACATCAGGCGCAGCTTGCCGCCCTTGGCGCGGAGCTTTTCGTCCATCGGGTACATGAAAATACCGCCCCGGGTCATGATGCGATGCACGTCGGCCACCATCGAGGCCACCCAGCGCATGTTGTAATCCTTGCCCAGCGGGCCGTCGCGGCCGGCGATCATGTCGTCGATATAGCGTTGCACCGGCGCTTCCCAGAAGCGGCGATTGGCCATGTTGATGGCAAATTCCTGGGTTTCGTCGGGAATGCGGACATGGTCGCGGGTCAGCACGAAATGGCCCTGCTCGCGGTCCAAGGTAAATACTACGACGCCGTCGCCGACGCTCAACACCAAGAGCGTGGTTGGCCCATACACCGCGTAACCGGCCGCCACCTGGGCGCTGCCCGGCTGCAGGAAGGCTTTCTCGGCCGCTCCCGGCGTGCTCAGATCGGCCCCCTCGGGGCAGCGGAGCACCGAGAAAATGGTGCCGATCGAGACATTGACGTCGATATTCGACGAGCCATCGAGCGGGTCGAAGGTCAGCAGGTACTCGCCCTTCGGGAAGCGGTGGGGCACCAGATGCGGCAAATCCATTTCCTCGGAAGCCATGGCCGCCAGGTGGCCGCCCCATTCATTGGCTTCGAGCAGGATTTCATTGGACAGCACGTCGAGTTTTTTTTGCGCCTCGCCCTGGATATTGTCGCTGCCCGCCTCGCCGAGCACGCCGCCCTCGCCGCCCAGCGCGCCCTTGCCAATGGCGACGGAAATGGCCTGACAGGCGCGGGCGACCACTTCCAGCAGCAGTTTGAGATCGCCGGTGATGATGCCCTTGTCGCGTTGTTCCTCGGTCAGGTAGCGAGCCAGTGTGCGTTGTGCCATGGTGCTTCTCCCGCGATATCGAAAAGAAAATTTTACTCCGGCGGAGCGGTGGGCGGGTGGAAGGCGAAGGGGGGGCTAGGGAAATCGCATGAGCGGTCGTCCACTGTTTTTGCCTTTCTCAAGCGCTGTTTTCCGCGCCTGACGCGCGGGCGTACTTTGTGTCGCCAAAAGAAAGGAGCCAAAGGCGGGGTTCATCGCTGCCGCAGGCAAAAGGCGACCCCAAGCTACGCGGTCGGCTGCGCCGACTACCCTGCGCGACTCGACGGGCCGGGCGGCTGGCTATGATAAAGACGCCAGCCGACTACCCCCGGCCAGTCTGCGTTGCTCGGCGCTCCACATGGGGCCCAAGGGCGTCGCAACTCGACCGCCAAGCTTGATTTGGGCGTTCATGCGGCTGTTCTGTGGGGGGCTACGTTCGCCACTTGATCGAACAGCCAATGGAGGCTTGCTGGACAGCCGGGCCCTGGCCGCTGGCGGCGATTTGGCGCATGGCCTCGAACAGTTCGCGGGGGGCGTCCGGCGCGGATGGGGCGAGGCCGGAGGCGTCGAGGCGGCCCCG
>CAZFHE010000182.1:0-2002 GCA_964518615.1 uncultured Dechloromonas sp.
CCTTGCCTTCGGCATTGGGCAATATCACGACTTCCGCCCCGGCCGCTCGCAAGGCCGCCATTTTCGCGCCATCGGCCACGGCGCCGGCCACCAGCACCGGCCCGCCGCCTTGCAGGATGCTGGCGTTCAGCGGCGTTTCCAGCCGGCTGTCGACAATGATCCGCAAGGGCTGACGCGGCGTGTCTACTTCGCGCACATTGAGTTGCGGATCGTCGTCCTTCACCGTGCCGATACCGGTCAGAATGGCGCAGGCCCGCGCCCGCCAGCGCTGGCCATCGCGCCGCGCATCCGGGCCGGTGATCCATTGGCTCTCGCCATTGTTCAGCGCCGTCTTGCCGTCCAGGCTGGCCGCCGCCTTCAGGCGCAGCCAGGGCCGGCCGCGCGTCATGCGCGAGACGAAGCCGATATTGAGTTCTCGCGCCTCGCGCTCCAGGAGGCCGCAGGCCGTCTCAATCCCGGCCGCCTGCAAGGCGGCCAGCCCGCGACCGGCGACCTGCGGATTGGGGTCTTTCATCGCCGCGACGACGCGCGCCACGCCAGCGGCGATCAGCGCCTCGGCGCAAGGCGGCGTGCGGCCAAAGTGGCTGCACGGCTCCAGGGTCACATAAGCAGTCGCGCCGCGCGCCCGCTCGCCGGCGGCGCGCAGGGCATGGATTTCGGCATGCGGCCCGCCGGCTTTCTCGTGCCAGCCAAGGCCGACGACTTCGCCGGAGGGCGCGAGCAGCACGCAGCCGACGCGCGGATTGGGCGTGGTCGTCCAAAGGCCGCGCCCGGCCAGTTGCAGCGCCTGCGCCATCCTTCGATGGTCGTCGGCGGAAAAGCTCATTTTTTGCGGGGAGGCGGCGAAACTTCGCGGATCGCCTTTGAAAAGGCGTCAACGTCCTCGAAATTGCGATAGACAGACGCGAAGCGGATATAGGCGACCTTGTCGAGTTTTTTCAACTCGCGCATCACCAGCTCACCCAATTGCTGGGTGCTGACTTCGCGCTCGCCAGCCGACAAGAGGCGCTCCTCGATGTCGGCGACGGCGGCATCGACCGCCTCGATGCTGACGGGGCGCTTTCTCAGCGCCAGTTCCAGGCTGGCGCGCAGCTTGGCGCGGCTGAATTCGGCGCGCAGGCCGTTTTTCTTGACCACCTGAGGCAACTGGATTTCGGCTCGCTCATAGGTGGTGAAGCGCTTGTCGCAAGCCGGGCATTTGCGCCGGCGGCGCACGACGTCGCCGTCGTCGTTGAGCCGGGTATCGGCCACCGCCGTGTCTTCGGCGCCGCAGAAAGGACATTTCATCGCTTTAGGCCAGAATCGGGCGGCTCGCCGGAGGCAGCCGCCCGCTCATCAATCCCGGACTCAGTCGCCGTAGACCGGGAATTTCTTGCACAGCGCCGCGACCTTGGCGCGCACTGTGGCGGCGACGGCCTCGTCATTCGGCGCATCGAGCACATCGGCGATCAGGTGGGCGACCTGCTCCGCCTCAAGCTCGGTAAAGCCGCGCGTGGTCATGGCCGGCGAACCGATGCGGATGCCGGAGGTGACGAAGGGCTTTTGCGGATCGTTGGGAATGCCATTCTTGTTGACCGTGATGTGGGCGCGGCCCAGCGCGGCCTCGGCTTCCTTGCCGGTGAGATTTTTCGGGCGCAGGTCGACCAAAAAGACATGGCTCTCGGTGCGACCGGAAACGATGCGCAGGCCGCGCTCTTCGCCCAGCACGCGAGCCATGACGCGGGCATTCATGATGACTTGCTCCTGGTAGCGCTTGAATTCCGGCGTGGCCGCTTCCTTGAAGGCGACGGCCTTGGCGGCGATCACATGCATCAGCGGGCCGCCCTGCAAACCCGGGAAGATGGCGGAATTGATCGCCTTTTCGTGCTCGGCCTTCATCAGCACGACGCCGCCGCGCGGACCGCGCAGCGTCTTGTGCGTGGTGGTGGTGACAACATCGGCATGCGGCACCGGATTCGGATAAAAACCGGCGGCGATCAGGCCGGCGTAATGGGCCATATCC
>CAZFHE010000183.1:0-4562 GCA_964518615.1 uncultured Dechloromonas sp.
GACGGCATGCGTTGCCACTACAGGAAATGGAAATGAAATCATCTCAATCCGTAATTGCCGGGTGAATGGCCCGCGCGTCCCGAATCCCCATCGGCGGCGGTCGGCCAGCCGGACAGGTGGCTTTCGGCGATGTCGGCCAGCGCAAAGAGCCAGTCGTCGTTTTCGTTGAGCGCCGGGATGTAGTGGTATTGCGCGCCGCCGGCGGTCAGGAAATGGGTGCGTCCTTCCAGCGCGATTTCTTCCAGGGTTTCCAGGCAATCGGCGACGAAGCCGGGGCATAGAACGTCCACGCGGTGGATGCCCTGCCGGCCCCAGTCGCCGAGCGTGGGCGCGGTGTAGGGTTGCAGCCATTTGGCCTTGCCAAAGCGCGACTGGAAACAAATCTGGACTTGCCCGGGGGAGAGTTGCAGGCGTTCGGCCAGTAGCCGGCCGGTGGTTTGACATTCGGCGAAATAGGGGTCGCCGAGTTCGACGCTGCGCTTGGGCAGGCCGTGAAAGCTGATGAGTAGCCGATCGTCGGCGCCGAGCGGGCCTTGCCGCCGCCAGTGCTGGCGCACTGAATGCTCGAGCGCGGCGAGATAGCCTTCGTGGTCGTGAAAATCGCGGACGACGCGCAATTCCGGCTGATTTCGCGTGCGTAGCAGCCAGCGGCAGACTTCGTCGACGACGGTGGCCGTGGTGCTGGCCGCGTATTGGGGGTACATGGGCAGCAGCAGGATGCGGCGCGCGCCCTCGGCCTTGAGGCGGTCTAGCGTCTTTGCGATGGCGGGCTCTCCGTAGCGCATGGCCCAGGCTACCGCGACCCGGTGGCCGCGCTCGCCGAGCAGGCCTTTCAAGAGCCTGGCCTGGCGCTCGGTATGGAGGCGCAGGGGCGAGCCTTCCGGCTGCCAGATGGCGGCGTACTTGGCGGCGGATTGCTTGGGCCGAAAGGGCAGGATGAGGCCGTGCAATATCGGCCGCCACAGCGCCCTGGGCAGCTCGACCACGCGCGGGTCGGAGAGAAACTGCCGGAGATAGCGCCTGAGCGCCGCTGCCGTGGCCGCCTCCGGCGTGCCCAGATTGACGAGGAGGACCGCCGTGGCGGGGGCCGGGCCGGGCTGGATGGAGGGTTCGGGGGAAAAACGCATCAAAACTCTTCTTTGCTCGACAGCGCGCTGGCGAGGAGCCGCGCGGTGATGTCGACGATGGGGATGACCCGCTCGTAGGCCATCCGGGTCGGGCCGATGACGCCGACGGAACCGACGACCTGGCCGTCGACGGCATAGGGCGCGGCGACGACGCTGCATTCGTCGAGAGAGGCGATGCCCGATTCGCCGCCGATGAAAATCTGCACGCCCTCGGCGCGGCTCGATACATCGAGTAGACGCATCAGGCTGGAACGCTGCTCGAAGAGGTCGAACAATTCGCGCAGGCGCTTCATGTTCGATGAGAGTTCTTCGACATCGAGCAGATTGCGTTCGCCGGAAATGACGCAGGGCAGGGCGTTTTCGGCGAGCGCGGCGTCGCCGGCCTCGAGCGCCAGGGTCATCAGGGGCAGGATGTCGTCTCGCAATTGCTGAATCTCGCAGCTCAAGCGCTGGCGAATCTGCTCGAAATCGAGGCCGGCGTAATTCTGCGTCAAATAATTGCCGGCCTGGATCAGCTCGCTGGGGGTGTAGGGGCGCTCGGTCGCGAGGATGCGGTTTTGCACGTCGCCATCGACGGTGACGATGATCAGCAGGATGCGCCGCTCCGAGAGGCCCAGAAACTCGATCTGGCGGATGCGGCTGCCCTTGAGCCTCGGGGCGATGACGACGCCGGCGAAATGGGTGAGGCTGGACAGGAGTTGCGAAGCGCTGGCGATCATCAGATTGGCGGATCGTCCCTGCAAGGCTTCTTCCATGGCGCCCAATTGCCGTTCTTCGAGCGGCTGCACGGTCAAGAGGCTGTCGACGAAGAGGCGGTAGCCGCGCGCGGTCGGCACCCGGCCGGCCGAGGTGTGGGGACTCGCGACGAAGCCGGCTTCTTCGAGATCGGCCATGACATTGCGGATGGTCGCCGGCGACAGGTCGAGGCCGGAAAATTTGGATAGCGCCCTGGAGCCGACCGGTTGCCCATCGGCAATGTAGTGTTCGACCAGGGCCTTGAGCAGGGTGCGCGAGCGTTCGTCCAGCATGGCTGTGGATTGTACAAACGGGAAGGGGGCGGCGGCGGTTTTTTTGTGCAAGAATTCGCGCCATGAATCACAGCTTCGCATCCTGGAAAGCCCCCCGGACCATCGCTCTGGTGGGCAAATATCGCGGCATGGAAATTGCCGAGTCCTTGCGCCGTCTTGCCGAATACCTGCACGAACGCGGCGTTTCGGTCTTCATCGAGCGCGAAACCGCCGAGCACATCGGGCGTCAGGTCGATTTGTCGCGCTGGGTGACCTGCGGCTTCAACGACATCGGCGCGCATGCCGATCTGGCCATCGTGCTCGGCGGCGACGGCACCATGCTCAACGCGGCGCGCCGGCTGGCCCGTTACTGCGTGCCGCTGGTCGGCGTCAATCAGGGGCGGCTCGGTTTCATGACCGACATTGCCCGCGAGGATATGCTCGGTTGCATGGACGACCTGCTCGACGGCCGCTTCGATCCGGAAAACCGCATGCTGCTTTCCGCCGAGGTGGTGCGCGGCGGCCGCGAGGTGGCGGCGAACATGGCCCTCAACGATGTCGTGCTGGACAAGGGGGCGATTGGCCGGATGATCGAGTTCGAACTCTTCATCGACGGCGAATTCATCTACAACCTGCGCGGCGACGGCCTGATCGTCTCGACGCCGACCGGCTCCACCGCCTACTCGCTGTCGGCCGGCGGCCCGATCCTGCATCCGACGCTGACCGGCATCGCGCTGGCGCCGCTCAATCCGCATGCCCTGACCAACCGCCCGGTCATCGTCAATGACCGCGCCGATATCGAATTTCACATCACCCACGCCGACGAACCGCGCGTGCATTTCGACGGCCAGGTGACCTTCAATCTGGAGCGCGGCGACCGTGTGCGCCTGCGCCGCTCCGAACACACCATCTGCTTCCTGCACCCGCCCGGCTACCGCTATTTCGCCATGCTGCGCCAGAAATTGCAGTGGAGCGAGCGGCCCAAGGGGCAGTAGATGCTGCGCCACCTGTCAATCCGCGACTTCGTCATCGTCGAGCGCCTGGAACTCGATTTCGCCAGAGGGTTCGGCGCGCTGACCGGGGAAACCGGCGCGGGCAAGTCGATACTCATCGACGCCCTGGCGCTTGCGCTGGGCGAGCGCTCCGATGCCGGCGTCGTCCGGGCCGGGCGAGACAAGGCCGACATCAGCGCCGGTTTCGACATCGCCGGCTTGCCGGAAGTCCGGACCTGGCTTTCGGCCAATGATCTCGATGCCGATGATGAATTGCTGCTACGCCGCGTGGTCGATGCGGGGGGGCGTTCGCGCGCCTGGATCAACGGCTCGCCGGCCACGATCCAGCAATTGCGCGAGGTTGGCGAATGGCTGGTCGATATCCACGGCCAGCACGCCCACCAGTCGCTGCTGCGTTCTGAGGCCCAGCGCGCCCTGCTCGACGCCCACGCGGGCCTCTTGCCGCTCTCTTCTGACGTGGCCGCCGCCTTTCGCGCCTGGCGAGCCGCCGACGAGGCGCTGGCCGAGGCCGGGGCCGGGGCCGAGGCCCTGCGCCGCGAACGCGAACAGCTCGAATGGCAGGCGCGCGAACTCGAATCCCTGGCTTTCTCGGTGGCCGAATGGGAAGAACTGGAACTGGAACATCGCCGCCTCGCTCATGCCGCCAGCCTGATGGAGGGCGCGCAATTCGCGCTCGCGGCGCTGGCTGACGACGATAGCGCCTGCGAGCGTCAGGTCGATCGCGTGGCCGACCGGCTCTCCGCGCTGGCCGAATATGACCCGGCCCTGGGCGAGGTGGCCGAGCTCCTGCAATCGGTGCAGGCCGAACTGGCCGACGCCGTATCCACCTTGCGCCGCTATGGCGACCGGGTCGATCTCGACCCCGCTCGTCTGGCCGAAGTCGAGCGGCGCATCGAGGCCGTGCTGGCCGCCGCCCGCAAATACCGCGTCCCGCCGCCCGAATTGCCGGGTCTGCTCGATGCTTGGCAGCAACGCCTTTCCACGCTGGCCGCGGCGAGCGATCTGGAATCGCTGACGGCTGCGGCGGCTCGGACCCGGGCCGATTATCTTGCCCTGGCCGAGCGGCTTTCCGCCGGCCGGCAGAAGGCGGCGGCCGAGATGAGCGCGGCCGTCAGCGAGGTGATGCGCCAACTGGCCCTTTCTGCCGGGCGCTTCGAAGTGGCGCTGCTGCCGGTCGATGGGGCCGCCTATGGTCTTGAGCAGATTGAATTTCGCATCGCCGGCCTTGCGGGCATTGATGCCCGGCCGCTCGCCAAGGTCGCCTCGGGCGGCGAATTGTCGCGCATCAGTCTGGCCATCCAGGTGCTGACCTCGCGCTCGGCCAGCGTGCCGACCCTGATATTCGACGAAGTCGATGTCGGCATCGGCGGCGGCGTCGCCGAAATCGTCGGGCGGCTCTTGCACGAACTGGGCGG
>CAZFHE010000184.1:0-8020 GCA_964518615.1 uncultured Dechloromonas sp.
CAGATTGACCGCGACGCTGACCCAGGTCGCGCGCTGCGCCGCGCTCGCTCGCGCCGCCGGCGTCATCTGCGCCGCTTGCCTGTCCGCCTGAGTCATTTCTTCTGTCCTATATACTGTCGGGCTCCAATTCTAACAGCCGACAATCATGGGAAAGCTCAGCGAACTTCTCACCCTGGCCCAGACCCGCGGCCGCGCCCTGGAACGTCCCTATCAGGGCGAACTGACGCCGCAGGAAGCGCATGAATTGCTGCAACTCGCGCCCGGCGCAACCCTGGTCGATGTCCGCACCCGCGCCGAATGGAACTGGGTGGGCCGCGTGCCCGGCGCCGTCGAAATCGAGTGGAGCCTCTACCCCGGCGGCGTGCGCAATCCGCACTTCCTCGCCGAATTGCGGCGTCAGGTCGATCCCGAGGCCCTGGTTCTCTTTCTGTGCCGCAGCGGCGCGCGCTCCATTGCCGCCGCCACCGCCGCGACCGAGGCCGGCTACGGCAACTGCTACAACATTCTCGAAGGCTTCGAGGGCGACAAGGACGTCCACGGCCAGCGCAACACCATCGGCGGCTGGCGTCGCGCCGGCCTGCCCTGGCATCAGGGATAATTGTCTTTTGCGCCCACGCGCCCCGTCACCACGAAATCCAGCATGCAACAAACCGCCCCCCTGCCCTTCGCCCCCTTCAACGCCCTTTCCGACGCCGATTGCCAGGAGCGCATCCGCGCCGCCCGCGCCCGGCTCGGCAAAAAGGCCGTGCTGCTCTGCCACCACTATCAGCGCGCCGACGTATACCAGCACGCCGACCTCACCGGCGATTCGCTGAAATTATCGAAACTGGCGGGGGAGACCGATTCCGAATACGTCGTCTTCTGCGGCGTGCATTTCATGGCCGAAGTCGCCGACATCATGACCGCGCCACACCAGATCGCCATCCTGCCCGATCTCGCCGCCGGCTGCTCCATGGCCGACATGGCCAATCTCGCCAAGGTCGAGCGCTGCTGGCGCGAACTGGGCGAGCTGCTTGACGTCGAGGCCGAGGTGACGCCGGTCACCTACATCAATTCGGCGGCGGATCTCAAAGCCTTCTGCGGCGAACACGGCGGCATCGTGTGCACCTCATCCAACGCCGGAACCATCGCCCGATGGGCCTTCGCCCAACGGCCCAAGGTGCTCTTCTTCCCCGACCAGCACCTCGGCCGCTGGACTGGCCACCAGATGGGCATCCCGCTGGACGACATGGCGGTCTGGGATCCCGACCTGGAAATGGGCGGCCTGACGGCGGATGAAATCAGGAAGGCGAAAATCCTGCTCTGGAAAGGCCATTGCTCGGTGCACCAGATGTTCCAGAAAAGCCATATCGACGCTTTTCGCGCCAAGCACCCGGACGGACACGTGATTGCCCACCCCGAATGCAATTTCGCCGTCTGCGCCGCCTCCGACCATGTCGGCTCGACCGAGCACATCGTCAAGACCATCAAGGAAGCCCCCGCCGGCACGCGCTGGCTGGTCGGCACCGAACTGAACCTGGTCGACCGCCTGGCCCGCGAAGTGCTGGCGCAAGACAAAATCGTTCAATTCATGGCGACCACCATCTGCATGTGCTCGACCATGCAACGCATCGACCCGCAACACCTCGCCTGGACGCTGGAAAATCTCGCCGAGGGCCACGTGGTCAACCCGATCCGGGTACCGGCGCACGAGGCCAAGCTCGCCAAGCTGGCGCTGGATCGGATGCTGGCGATTTCTTAGGCCGTATGACCCAGCCCGCGCTGCACATCACCACCTTCAACATCCACAAGGGTTTTTCGCAATTCAACCGGCGGATGATGGTGCATGAGCTGCGCGAGCGCCTGCGCCATCTCAATCCCGACATCGTTTTTTTGCAGGAAGTTCAAGGGCTGCATCTGGGCCACGCCGAGCGCCACCCCGACTGGCCGGATACAGCGCAGCACGAGTTTCTCGCCGAGGATGTCTGGCAGGCCACGGCCTATGGCCGCAATACGCTCTACGATCACGGGCACCACGGCAACGCCATTCTGTCGCGCTTTCCCATCCTGCATGCGCACAATCAGGATGTCACCCACTTGCAATTCGAGCGGCGCGGCCTCTTGCACTGCCGGATCGAATTGCCGCAAGGCCCGCCCGCCCATTGCGTGTGCGTGCATCTGTCGCTATTTGGCTATTCCCGACGCCGGCAACTGGCCGCCCTCTCCGATTATTTAAGGCGCATGGACGAGCCGTCCGCGCCGCTGATCATCGCCGGCGATTTCAACGACTGGGGCAACCGGGCCGGCAAGCTGCTCGAAAAAAGCCTGGGCATGCGCGAGGTGTTCGGCCACCGCGCGCGCTCGCCGGTGCGCAGTTTTCCGGCGGCGATGCCGATGTTCCGCCTCGATCGCATTTATGTGCGCGGCTTCGCGATCGAGCGCGCCGAGGTTCATCACGGCGAGCCTTGGTCGAAAATTTCCGATCACGCGGCGCTGTCGGCGCATCTCACCCGGCATGCGCGCTAACTACCTCGCCGGCAACCGCCTGACGCTCTTTGACTCGGGCGCGGCGTACTTCCCCGCCCTGCTCGCCGCCATCGAGGCGGCCCAGAGCGAAATTTTTCTCGAAAGCTATATCTACGCCAATGACGAAATCGGCCTGCGGATCAGCAGCGCGCTATGCCGCGCCGTCGCCCGGGGCGTGGTCGTCAATGTGATCGTCGATGGCTTTGGCGCTCGCAATTTCACCGCCGATTTCCTGCCGCAACTGACCGCCGGCGGCGTGCGCGCCATGCTCTACCGGCCAGAACTGGGCAGCTTTCTCGGCCGATTCCGCCCGCGCCGCCACCGCCTGCGCCGGCTGCACCGCAAGCTGGCGGTCATCGACGCCCGGCTGGCCTTCATCGGCGGCATCAATATCATCGACGACGACAACGCGCCGCCGGAACTGCGCCCGCGCTACGACTACGCGGTGCAGGTCGAAGGCCCGCTGCTCGGCCCGATTCACCGCACCGTGCGGCGCATGTGGGAAATCGTCGCCTGGGCCAATTTCAAGCACCGCTACCGCCTGCCGCCGCCGGCCATGCCGAATCCCGCGCCGCAAGGCAAGCAGCGCGCCGCCCTGTTGATCCGCGACAACATCCGCCATCGCAACGACATCCTGCACGCCTATCTGGAGGCCATCGACGAAGCGCGCGAGGAAATTCTCATCGCCAACGCCTATTTTCTGCCCGGCGTGCGCTTCGTCCGCGCGCTGGAGGCCGCGGTCCAGCGCGGCGTGCGCGTCACCGTGCTGCTGCAAGGCAAGACCGACCAGCACCTCTTGCGCTTCGCCACCCAGGCGCTATACAGCCTCCTGCTCGAACAGGGCATACGCATTTTCGAGTACGAAAAGAGCTTCTTGCATGCCAAGGTCGCCGTCATCGACGGCAAATGGGCCACCGTCGGCTCATCGAACATTGATCCCTTCAGCCTCCTGCTCGCCAAGGAAGCCAATCTGGCGGCGCTCGACCGCGCCTTCGCCGGCCAATTGCGCGCCGGCATCGAGGCCGCGATCAAAGCCGGCGCCCGGGAAATGCGCAGCGAAGACCTGAGCGGCCAACCCTGGCATTCGCGCCTGCGGCGCTGGCTCTGCTATGGCATTGTCCGCATCCTGGTCGGCATCACCGGCTACGGCCAGAAACACTGGCGGGCCGACGAGGAAACCGCCGCCGTCGATCCGAAAAGCCTCATCAAGCGGCCTCAATGACGCACAATCATCGCCATTCTCCGCATGGCCCGAGCCTTTCGGCCATGATCCATTGACCCCGACCCCCAAGCGCCTCCCGGCAAAATGACCCCATGAGCGGCCCGACCACTGTCCTTGTTCTCCCGGAGATGCTGCCCGTCCTGCTGGCCGCCTCCGCCATCCGCGCGGCGCGCGCCGTGCAGCAAGCCCATGCCGACGCGGCGGCCCTGCTTGAGGCGCACGGACAAGAGCGCCAAGCCAATCGCCAGCGCCAGGCCGGCGCGCACGAGCAAGGCTTGGCGGCCTTGCAGGCGGCAGCCGACGCGGCGGAAGCGCGCCTTCTGCAACTCGCCCAATTGAGCGAGCGCCTGGGCGATGGCCGGGCGCTGCAAGCCGCGCGCCCGATGCGTCCCCAGAGCGCCGATTACCAGTCGCTTGCCGACTACGTGCGCGCCATCGAAGCCTTCGCCGCCGAGGCAGAAACCCTGTTGATGACCGCCTTGGCCGAGCGCCCGGCCGAGGACGACGAGGCGGAGGCCTTGACATGGCTGGCCGCGCCAGCCGCCCAGGCGGACGCCGCCACGCTTTCAGCCCGGCTACTGCGGCGCATCGCACATCTGGGGCCGCCGCCCGCCGACATGGCGGCGCTGGCCGAAGAACTGGATCGCGCCGCCGAAGGCTCGCGGGCGCAGCTTCTTGCCAGCGAACTGCGCCGCCGCATTCAATTGCATGCCGAAAAGACCCTGCAAGACGAGGTACAGCGGGCGCAGGCGCTGGTCATCGAGCAGTCCTTGCAGGACCTCGGCTATCAGGTCGAAGAGATACAAGACACCCTGTTCGTCGAAGGCGGCGTCGCCCACTTTCGCAAAAGCCACTGGGGCGATTACCAGGTGCGCATGCGCGTGGCGCAGGGCGGCGGCGGCATCAATTTCAACGTGGTGCGCGCCGTCGACGCCGATCAGCTCGAAGGCGAAACCAGCGTGCAAGACCACCTCGCCGAAGACCGATGGTGCGCCGAATTCCCCGCGCTACTCAAAACGCTGGCGGCGCGCGGCCTGCGCCTGGAAGTCACCCGCCGCCTCGAAGCCGGCGAACTCCCCGTACAGCGCGTGGCGCGAGACAAGCTGCCAAAATTTGCCGAGGAAGACGCCAGCCTCGTTGCCGCCGCGCCGAGGCTGATGGAGCGGCCTTTGCCGTGAGCGGGCGGATCATGTTCGGGATAGCGCGTGTTTTACGGGGATGGGCGAAGATCAAGTTTCGTCTGCTTGGACATGCAACAATCGAAAACATCGACGGGGACAAGTTCAAAGAACTCGTATCCGCGCTCGAATCCCGAGGTTGGCGAGTCAGTTCGAGGTATTTCAACTTCGACGCAGGCATGGACCATGACGGCATCCGCTTGCGCCGAGGCTTCGCAACGCTGAAGTGCGAGTGGGACAATTGGTCGGAATGGAGCATTGAGGGTTCTCGCGCCATCGTTGAAAAGATTGCGGCCGAGAACGCCTTGACGGTCTCTTACGCTTGGCGCTGGAGCGCTTATGACCCTGTAGCCCGTAGGGCGCAATAAGCGCAGCGCATTGCGCCGTCCTGCATCAAAGCCGTCGCGCCGGAATCGCACCCTCGCCCTCCCCAATGCCATGAACCGCAATTTGTGCCTGAATGGCGCAATGCGCTACGCTTATTGCGCCCTACGACCGAGCCACTCCCGCCATGACTGATTTCCCTCAACCCCGCTGGCTAGCCGATCTTTCGCGCACGCTGCCCATCCGTTCGCAGTTCGTCATTTCCGGCAATATTCGCGACACGTTTTTGGCCAGCGTGGCTGGCCGCACAGCGCTGGTACCCTTGCACCGCGCCTTGTGGGAAACGCTGCGCGCGCAGGGCTTTGGCCTGATGCTGGTGTATGACCCGGCGGATGGCATTCGCGCCTATCCGGATGCGCCCGAGCAACGCCAACTGGCCGGGCGGCTGTTTGACCTCAAGTTCTCCGATGGCGGCGCGCAGATGTTGAGCCTGGAATCGCTGACCAATCTGATGCGCAAACTCACCGCCGAGCGTCAGACGCGCTGCGCGCTGGCGCTGGATTTTGCCTCGCGCCTGACACGCCAGCCCAGCCAGTTGTCCGAGGCCGAGCAGCGCTTTTTCGTGATCGCCGAAAAGCTCTCGCTTCATGCCGCGCCCATCGTGCCAGCGGAAGGCGGCGGCGCGCCGCTGTTCAATCCGATCATCTGGCTGCTCAACCGCGCACAGGATTTGCCCTCGTGGCTCACGCTCGATAGCGAGCGCGTCGCGAGCCTGGTGATTCCAAAGCCCGACTTCGAGGCGCGCATGGCGGCGGCGCGCCAGCTCGCGCCCTTGTTCGCGGGCTTTGACGAGGCAGAGCCGCCCATGCGCGAGCGTTTTCTGAAAACCTTTGCCGACGGGGCCGAGGGCATGAGCCTCTCGGCGCTAGCCGACATTACGCAACTGGCCGGCTGCCAGCGGCTGGGCGTGGCCGATATCGAGGATGCCGTGCGCTGCTACAAGGTAGGCGCGCTCGACAATCCCTGGAAAAAGGACTATCTGCGCGACAAGGTGCGCGGCGCAGAAGATGTGATCGAAGAGCGGGTCAAGGGCCAGCACGCCGCCGTGGTCAAGACGCTGGACATTCTCAAGCGTTCCATCATCGGCCTGACCGGCGCGCAGGCGCGCTCCGGCGGCAACCGTCCGCGCGGCGTGCTGTTTTTCGCGGGGCCGAGCGGCGTGGGCAAGACGGAACTCGCCAAGACGCTGACCCAGTTGATTTTCGGCAACGAAAGCGCCTACCTGCGCTTCGACATGAGCGAATTCGCCGAGGAACACACCGGCGCTCGCCTCCTGGGCGCGCCGCCCGGCTACATCGGCTTCGACGCGGGCGGCGAGCTGACCAATGCGGTGCGCGAAAAGCCCTTTTCGGTGGTGCTGTTCGACGAAATCGAAAAGGCCCACCCGCGCATCCTCGACAAATTCCTGCAAATCCTCGAAGACGGTCGGCTCACCGACGGGCGCGGCGACACGGCCTATTTTTCGGAAAGCATCATCGTTTTCACCTCCAATCTCGGCATCTTTGTCGAGGACGCCCACGGCCAGCGGGTGCAAAACGTCAAGCCCGGCGACAGTTACGAAACCGTGGAAGCGCGGGTGCGCGGCGCGATTGGCGATTATTTCAAGTACCGCCTGTCGCGCCCCGAAATCCTGAACCGCATCGGCGACAACATCGTCGTCTTCAACTTCATCACCCCCGAGGTCGGCGAGCAGATTTTCGACGGCATGCTGAAGAACATTGCCCAGCGTCTGCGCAATGAGTTGAAGCTGCGCCTGACCCTGACCGCCGACATCCGCCGCAAGCTGCTGCTGCGCTCCACGGAGGATTTGTCCAACGGCGGACGCGGTATCGGCAACGTGCTCGAATCCGCCTTCATCAACCCCTTGTCGCGCGCCCTGTTCGAGCACAAGCTCGAAGGCAGGCAAACCGTGGCCGTGACCGGGATGGAAGAAGAAGACAAGGTGGTAAGCCTGACGGTGGAGGTCAGCTGAGGGGCTTGGAATCACGGAAACAAGGAAGTAAGATCAAGCTGATTACAGGAGCCAGCCATGCTTGCCAAACTCACCTCCAAAAACCAGATCACACTGCCCAAGGCGGCGGTGTCGCGCGTCGATGCCGCTGATTATTTCGAGGTCAGCGTCGACAATGGCCGCATCGTGCTAACCCCCGTCAGGATGCAGCAAGCGCAGGCGGTGCGCGACAAGCTCGCCGAGCTTGGCATCACCGAGCAGGATGTGGCGGACGCCGTGGCCTGGGCGCGGCGCTGATGCCCCTGCGCGTCGTCCTGGACACCAATATCGTGCTATCCGCGCTGGTATTCGGCGCGGGGCGGCTGGCTTGGGCGCGGCAAGCCTGGCAACGCCGTCGGTTCGTGCCGCTGGTGTGCCGGGATACCGTAGATGAGCTGTTGCGCGTGCTGGCCTATCCCAAGTTCAAACTCACGGCGCAAGAGCAGCAGGATTTGCTTGGCGATTTCCTGCCCCATGCCGAAACCATCGCTCTGCCGGCGCAATGGCCCGCGCTATTTTCGAAGCTCCCGGCCTGCCGCGATGGCAAGGATCAGATTTTTCTGGTCCTCGCCCAAGCGGCCCGCGCCGATGCGCTGGTGAGCGGCGATGCCGATGTGCTGGCGCTGCGGGATGCCTTTGCGGGAAAGATATGGACGGCGGACGAATTGGCGGCGGCGCTGCGGCCAAGGCTGGATATCGCGCCCGGATGACATGAACATCTCCCTCAACAAAGCGCATTTT
>CAZFHE010000185.1:0-6416 GCA_964518615.1 uncultured Dechloromonas sp.
TCGTCGCCGCCTACCCCGATCTTCGCCTCTTCTCCCTGCCCTCCCTGATCGGCAAGGAGAGACGGCATCTGGAACTGGGCGTCGAGGGCAGTCCGGCGCGGGTCGAAGAGGCCATGGCGGAAATCCGCGCCGAGGTCGAGCACCGCGGCATTACCTGGGTCTGGCGGGTCTGAGAGGGCGAGCAGAACATCGGGGCCCCGCCCGAAAAGGAATGCCAGAAAAACGAAAGCCCGCCGATGGCGGGCTTCCTGGCTGTCCGGACAGAACAGATTTACTTGCTGGTCGCCTTCTTGGCGGCGGCGCTGGTGGCGCTGCTCTTGGAGGCCGGCACGATGACGGCCTTGGAGGCTGCCTGAAGATTGGCTTCGGCGATGTCCGACAATTGCCTGGCCATCGAGCTCATGCTGTCGAAGGCCTTGGTCGAGGCGTTCAGCATCGATTCCATGCCAGCAGCGAACACGTCGCCGCCAACCGGAGCCGTCCTGGCCCTCGCGACAACGGTGGATGCATTCTTGCTGAAGCTGTTGTATTGCGCTTCCATGACCGCGGTGATTTCCTTCTGCATCTCGGCGACCAGGTCATAGACATTGCGCGAATAATCGACGATTTTTTCGACGCCCGGCTCGGCCAGCTTGCTGTTGAGCTTGGCGATCTCGTTGGCGTCCTTGGCGGCCATCAGCTGTTGGGTGTTGGCAACCGTATTGTTGAAAAACTCGCGGGAGGCCGCCAGATTCAGCGCCGTCAGGCGCTCGATGCCGGAGAAGGCGGTGCGCATCAACGACATCATGACTTCGGTATTGGCCTTCTGAGCGGCGGCCAGTTGTTCCAAATTCGGGTTGCTCATCATCATCTCCAGTCTGGGTTTTACTTGTAGCGGATGAAACAAAACCCCCGCCAGGCGGCGGGGGTCGGGTGACGCAAAAGCTTACTTCTTCTTGGCGGTGGTCTGGCCGACCGCCTTGACCGTCGCATTGGTGGCGGCGGCGACATTGGCCTCGGTAATCTCGGCGACCTGCTTGGCGGCCTTGTTCAGATTGTCGAAAGCCGAGTTGGCGGCGGCGATGGCGCTCTTGACGGCGGCGACGGCAACGTCGGAACCGGCCGGCGCGGACTTGGCGGCCTTGTCCAGCAGATCGGCGACCTGCTGCTGGAAGCCGGAAAACTGGGCTTCGAGGGTCTTCGACAGTTCTTCCTGGGCCTGGGCGGAGATTTCATAGACGCTGCGCGAGTAGGCAACAGCCTTCTCGACATTGGGCTGGGCCAGGGAAGCCTGGATCGACAGGGCTTCCTGGACGTCCTTGGCGCCGAGCAGGGCCTTGGTGCTGGAAACGGAATCTTCCAGAACCGAGCGGGCGGTGTTCAGGTTCAGGGCGGCGATGCGCTCGGCGGAAGCCAGCGCGGCGTTGGCAACCGACAACAGGGAGTCAACGGTGGCCTTGTTGGCGGCGGCGAATTGTTCGGGGGTCGTGAAGCTCATGAAAATCTCCTGGATAAATGGAAAAAGGGGGCTGACGAGGCAATTGCAAACCATTGCAGCGCCTTCTTGCTTCATGCTGCGCCGCATCATGTCTCCGAATTATAATCGGATAGACTGTGAGTCTGTCAACCGATATTTGTGCAGCGCACAAATTTGCCTTACTCGATCAAAATCAGTCGCTTGCCGCTATCGCGATGACGGTATCCGCGCGTGGAACCGGCCCCTGCTAGGGGCGCGCACCCATTTCGCCAAGGCCGGTGGCGCCTTTCAGTTCGAGTGGAGCGCCGCCCTTTTCCGGGCGCTCAGTCGGCGCGTCGCCGCCCTTGGGTTGAATGACGGCGCGCACGCGCGGCGGCGGGGCATTGGGATCGCGGCGCTCGCCGGCGGTTACCAGGTATTTTTCGCTGATGGCGTCGTACCAGATGTAAGCGCCGCGAATTTCGTCCTCGCCGCTCTTGACCCAGGCGCGGTGAAAGAGTTCGACAATCTCGCGATTGCTGTCGTATTCGATGCGCTCGGCTTCGCCTTCGATGTAATCGTCGCTTCCTTCGCGTTTCTGGCGAAAGCGCGCAAGCCCCCCCTGGCCGCCGAAGGCGACGCCTTTCTGGAAGCCGTACTGATCCTCGGTAACGACGACGCGCTCGGCCTTGAGCATCATGGTGCCCTTGGTGATCATGGCGTCGCCTTCGAGAATCTGGATTTTCCGGGCATCGTCGATCGAGAGGCGGCTGGCTTCCAGATGCATCGGCTTGCTGCGGTCGGCCCGCTCGGCGAGGGCGGCGGTGGCCGCGAAGAGGGAAAGGACAAAGAGGATGAGGCGTGCGTTCATGGCGTTGGATCGGGGCGAACGTAGACGCCCGTGACCTGCGATTGCAGCACGAACGTCGAGGTGTTGTTGTCGATATGAGCGCCGATGCCCTTGGCCCAGGATTGGCCCTGGGTGATTTCGACCGGGCTGTTGGTGAAGGCGACGCCGAGATCGGGCTGGACGATGAGATCGGGCATGCGGGCGAGCAATTCGGGGCGCTCGGTGGTGGCAGCGCGAACGACCTGGACGTTTTCCCACAGAAATATCGTTTCGCCTTGCGAACTGACCCGGGCATTGTCCGCCGAAATGGTCAGGGGCGGGCGGTCCTGGCGATAGTGGACCAGGGTCGGCAAGCGCAGTTCGGACGAATCATCATCCGGAAAGTGTTCGAGCCAGGGGGCTGTCAGGCGGTATTTGACCTGGCCGTCGGCATCGAAGCGGCGAACGGAGAAATTTTCGGCGATGGCATCGGGGTCGTGGCGCAACTTGCCGTCGCGCCGCGGATCCTCGATATTCACCGCGTTTTTCAGCCAGAAGCTCAGACCCGCCAGCAAAATGGCCAGGACGATGGGAAAGAGCTGCCCCTGCCAGTGCTTCATTGCGCGTCGAGATAGGGGGCGAAAGCGGCCGCCAGTTTGTCCTGGGCGGCGAGAATGAACTCGATCGCCTCGCGCACCGCGCCGTGACCGCCGCCCGCCTCGGTCAAGAGATGGGCGCGCGCCTTGACGATCGCCCGGGCGTTGGCCGGGGCAATGGCCAGACCGCAGCGGCCCATCGCCTTGAGGTCGATCAGATCGTCGCCCATGAAGGCGCATTCTTCCCAGGCAAGGCCGAGACGTTCGAGCAGCGCGGCGACGGTGGCCGCTTTGTCGGAAACGCCCTGAAAGACGTGCTCGATGCCCAGATCGGCGGCGCGTGCGGCGACGACGCCGGAGGTACGGCCTGTGACGATGGCCAGCGCGAAACCGGCGCGCTGCATCAATTTGAGGCCAAGGCCATCCTGAACATTGAAGGTCTTCAACTCGCCGCCGTCGTCGGTGTAGTGCAGGCCGCCATCGGTCATCACGCCGTCGATGTCGAAGGCGATGAGCTTGATGCGGGCGGCGCGGGAGCGGGCGTCCATCAGAGCCTCCATCAGATCACCTTGGCGGTAAAGAGGTCGTGCATATTGAGCGCCCCGGCCAGATGGCCATCGCCATCGGTGACCAGGAGCGCGTTGATGCGCAAGCGCTCCATCATCTCGACCGCCTCGACGGCCAGACGGCCGCCGGCAATGGTATGCGGAGACGGGTGCATGACCGAGGCGATGGCCCCCTGGCGCAGGTCGATGCGTTTTTCGAAAGCGCGACGCAAATCGCCGTCGGTAAAGATGCCAAGCGGCCGGTTTTCCTCATCGACAATGCAGACGAGGCCCAGGCCGCCGCGCGACATGGCGACGATGGCCTCGGTGATATCGGTCTCGGGCGCGACTGTCGGCACCCGCTCGGCCGGACGCATGACGTCGGCGACATGGGTCAGCAGACGGCGGCCCAGCGAGCCGCCGGGATGGGAGCGGGCGAAATCCTCGGGGCCAAAGCCGCGGGCGTCGAGCAGAGCCACCGCCAGGGCGTCGCCCAGGGCCAGCGCGGCCGTGGTGCTGGCGGTCGGCGCGAGATTGAGCGGGCAGGCTTCCTGATCCACGGCAGCATCGAGATGAATATCCGCTTCGCGGGCGAGCGTCGATGCCGGCGCGCCGGTCATGCTGATCAGCCGGGCGCCCTGACGCTTGATCAGCGGCACGATGCGCAGCAATTCGTCCGACTCGCCGGAATTAGAGAGCGCCAGCAGCACGTCGTCGCGGGTAATCATGCCCAGGTCGCCGTGGCTGGCCTCGGCGGGATGGACGAAATAGGCCGGCGTGCCGGTGCTGGCCATGGTGGCGGCGATCTTGCGGGCGACATGGCCGGATTTGCCCATGCCGCTGACAATCACGCGGCCGCGGCTATTGAGGATCAGATCGACGGCGCGGGCGAAGGCGTCGTCGAGGCGCTCGGCCAAGGCGGCGACGGCCGAGGCTTCGATGCTCAGGGTTTGCCGCCCCAGTTCAAGAGCGCGCTCCGAGGCATGACGGCGGGGCGAAGTGCTTGGATTCATGGAAAAACTGCGATTATGATGACCAAAGAGTATACCCGAATCGCGAAACGGCCCTTGAGCGCACTCTTCCTCGTCCTTCTGCTACTCGGCGCCTCGGTGCCCGCAGTGCTCGTTTTCCGCCGTTTCAATCTGCCGCCGGTGCTCGGCTATCTGCTGGTCGGCAGCGTCATCGGGCCGCATGCGCTGAATCTGATGGCGGAAATCGACAGCATGGAATACCTCGCCGAATTCGGCGTCGTTTTCCTGATGTTCTCCATCGGCCTCGAATTCTCGCTGCCCAAGCTCTACGCGATGAAGCGCATCGTCTTCGGCCTGGGGCTGTTGCAGGTGCTCGCCACCCTCATCCTGGCCACGCTCCTGACGATGCTAGCCGGCCTCGGCTGGCAACTCGGACTCGCGCTCGGCGGCGTGCTGGCGATGTCCTCCACCGCCGTGCTGACCAAGCTCCTGACCGAGCGCATGCAGCTCAACACGCCACATGGCCGCGAGGTCATGGGCGTGCTGCTGTTTCAGGATCTGGCCGTGGTGCCGCTCCTGGTCATCATCCCGTCGCTAACCCAACCGCCGGAGCAACTCGCGCTGCTGCTCGGAATCGCGCTACTGAAGGCGGTGGCGGCGCTGGCCCTGATTCTGGTATTCGGCCAGAAACTGATGCGCAAATGGTTCACCCTGGTTGCCCGCGCCAAGTCTTCCGAAGTCTTCGTCCTCAATGTGCTGCTGATTACGCTCGGCCTTGCGACCCTGACGCAACTGGCCGGCCTGTCGCTGGCGCTGGGCGCCTTCGTCGCCGGCATGCTGATTGCCGAAACCGAATACCGCCTGCAAGTCGAGGAGGACATCAAGCCTTTCCGCGATGTGCTGATGGGGCTGTTTTTCGTCACCATCGGCATCAAGCTCGACATGCACATCGTCATCGACCTGTGGTGGCAGGTGCTGCTCGGCCTTCTGGCCCTGCTGGCGGCAAAGGGCCTGATCGTCGGCCTCATGTCGCGGCGTCTGGGCGCGTCGCCCGGCAATGCCATGCGCTCGGCGCTGTGGCTATGCGCGGGAGGCGAATTCGGCTTCGTGCTGCTCGGCGAAATCGCCCATATGCCCATCGAGGTCGAGCAGGCGATCTTGACGGTGCTGGTGCTCTCCATGCTGATCGCCCCCTTCATCGTCCAGAACAGCGAAAAGCTGGCGGTCCGCTTCGTCGCCAGCGAATGGCTGATGCGCTCCATGCACCTGACCCAGATCGCCGCCCGGTCGATGGCCACCGAGCGCCACGCCATTCTTTGCGGATTCGGGCGCAGCGGCCAACACCTGGCCCGCTTCCTCGGTCAGGAAGGGGTCGGCTACATCGCCCTAGACCTCGATCCCGACCGCGTCCGCGAAGCCGCGGCCGGCGGCGAGAGCGTCGTCTTTGGCGACGCCGGGCGCAAGGAGGCCCTGATCGCGGCCGGCCTGATGCGAGCGAGCGTGGTCGTCGTCACCATGGCCGACACGCCGCTCGCCGAGAAGGTGCTGCATCACGTGCAGGCGCTGCGCCCCGACCTGCCGGTGGTGATCCGCACCGCCGACGAGCGCGACCTCGCCAAGCTCTCCCGGGCCGGCGCCGCCGAGGTCGTGCCGGAAACGCTGGAAGCCAGCCTGATGCTGGCTTCCCACGCCCTGGTGCTGGTCGGCGTGCCGATGAGCCGGGTATTGAAGCGCATCCGCCTCATCCGGGCCGAGCGCTATCGCCTGCTGCGGGGCTTTTATCGCGGCATGAGCGACCGCGACGAGGACGACAGCCAGCAGCCGCGCCTGCATTCCATCTGGCTGGGACCGGGCGCCGCCGCCATCGGCGAATCGCTGTCAGAACTCGGGCTGGAAGCCCAGGGCTGCGAAATCAGCGCCATCCGCCGGCGCGGCAGCCGCGCCATCGACCCCTCCCCGGAAACCCGCCTGGAAGAAGGCGACGTCATCGTCTTGCTCGGCGAGCCGGAAGCGGTGATGGCAGCGGAAATGCGGCTGCTG